>JAIRLP010000029.1 GCA_031259365.1 Rickettsiales bacterium | reverse complement strand
ATAATAACGGTATAAGTCAAAACCGCAGATGCCAAAGATATGATCGCATTAATCACATTCTTGAATTGGCCTGCGCCCAGATCGCCACCCAGCTTTTTGACCCAGTCTGGGGCTTCGGAATTCTTGAAGACAAACATAACCAATGATAACGGAAAAAAGAATGCAAAGAATGTCATTGCGACAATAATGTCGACAAAGTAAAAACAAAACCGGACAAATATTTTAAAGAATCCGTAAACCAAATACAAACCGATCGCAAACATCATGATGTGTTTCAGCAGTGATCCAATCCCCAGTAATGCTTTCCATGAAAAAGCATTATCCATAACCGCGATTCCCAATTTTATATATCCCTGGAATTGGGCGATGGTTGTTTTCATCAACAGAATAATCTTGTCGCGTAATTGGGGACGATAAAAACCAGAATCATCCATGTGTTTTGGTTCGTATGTCACTTTCTTTTCAACTGTTTGGCTGTCTATTCGAACCATTGACTGGGTATAGATCAATGTCATATCAGCAACAGGTTCAAATGTAATTGTTGTAATAAAACGAGGCAATGCAACACCCATCCCCAGTAATGCAAAAACAAACATTGAATTGATTAATACCGGCTTGAAATACTTTTGATACATAGGGTCGTCGATACCGCCCTTGATATTTTTCCAAACGGCATACAAAACATAGAATGCCAATATGATGCAGAATATCAAAATGCAGAATAATGAAAACTGGCGATAGACGGATGCTGATGCGTTGGATATCACCTGAAACAAGCGATCAAAAACAGGGCAACCCCAACATTGCACGGAACTGTCTACCAAAGAATTCAACCAACTGTTCATTATTTCTTTTTAAATACGCTTGCCACTTTTTTGCCAAAACCAGTTACATTTTTAACTGTGGCTTTGGCGTCACCTGTAACCTTTTTGTGCAGATCGTCCGCGCCCTTGCCAACATATTTATCCAGCTGTTCGCGGGTTAATTCAAATATGCGGATCATTAAATAAAAGGTTAATATCGCCGATAACCACAAAATAGAATGTTCCCCAAATCCCATCGCATTGTTTGCCATGGTTGGAACGTTGCTGGTGGTCGTGCCGCCAGCTGCAACCACAAAGACCGAACTGTTCCATTGAAACAACGCTTTGATAATTGCGACATTAATCACCAGGATAAACGCACAGGCGATCATTGTGATAATCAATTGCTTTAATGCCTTGATAATGCCTTCAAACGCTGGCCAGAAATCGAACCATTTATCAGATTTGGGTTTTGCCACCCACATCAAAACTTGGAACGGATAAAGGATCAGCGCCATTCCGAAATTAAATATTCCCTGGATAATAAGCAATGCCATAAACAAGTTACTGGATACAAAGGCAGATACTAATAAAATCCCTGTGACTAAATTCAGGAAATCTTCACCCCCATGCGGGATCAATGTCATCAGCCCCAGCATGCCTTTGGTAATAAAGTCAAATCCGCGTTTGATGATTTGATTGTTCGCGTGGGATAAATCAGATACCGGTTGCACCAAGAAGTTACAGCTCTCGACGGATATCCAACCATGTTTAATAACATCTGGTGGGCATTCTATTTTTTTTGCGCCACCTGCGGGTAGCGCGATACTGCTTGTTAAACTTTCTGTATAAATTGCGCCAAAACGTAAAAATGGATCCACAATCCAATCAGTCACATAGATTGGTTTGATCTGTAACAAAAGAACTGCTGCAATAATTGCGCGCAGGGCAGGCTTTAACAAATTTTCAGCAATCTTCATTCCGCTTGGCGTATCCTTTTCCCACATTTCGCCGCCGCCCTTGAATCCAAAGAATGATATCCAGGTTTTTGGGAACCACATTTTGATCAGGTACAAGCCCATTGATACGCCCAACCAACCCCAGATTAAAATATAAATAATACCCGCACCTTTGCCCACAAAGAAATCATAGCCACCAGTTGCAACCGCCATCAAAGCATCCAAAACCATCGGAACCAGCGGGGCTAGATTCAAACTGTCCACAATTCCCCATTGGGCATAAGCAGGCATCGAAAAGATTCCAAAAAAAGCAACAGCGGCAAGACAAAGTCGCCACGTGCGAGACCTGATAAAAAGGTTCTTGCTTAATAAAGTCATTCTGTTGGATAAACCCTCTGCCGAATTATATCATAAAATGCCGACTTTTTTATGATATAATTGTGTCAATGAGCAAACTAAAAAAGTTCTGGATTGTTTTTTTATCCTTCCTGCCTTTTACGGCAGGTGCGGTTGCACCTTTTGTTGTGGGCGGTATAGCCAGCGTGGGTGTTATCGCTGGTTTTTCAATCTATCGCAGTGCCACGCCCGTTAATATGGCAGATGCATTATCTTTCTTTACCAGTTGCTGGTCTTGCCAGATGTTTTCCGATGTTATGGCCACGATGTCTGGGCTGCTGCCACGTGCTTATCATGCCATTGCCCAGGTGGTCATTCCTGTGTGTATTGCGCTGACGGCAATCTGGTTTGCTTGGAATTTAATAGCTGGATATATCGGTGCAGGGACAGATAAAAAATGGTCGTTGGAACCTTGGTCTATGGCGGGCGATTTTGGAACCCATGTTATCAAACTGGGTTTTGTGATTGCGCTGCTGGTATTCCCGTTACCAAGACTGTTGACCAATGTTGTTATAGAACCTGTCTTCAATGTAGGGTTATCGCTTAATCGCGTTGTTGCCGTTGATGATAAGTTCGCAGAATGTGTTGTCGCAACAGCTGTGGCTGACCCGGTGTCTGTTGACGCGGGCGCTGCGGCCTTGGGCGCGTATTCGCCAAAGCTGCGTCACAATCTGACGTGTGAATTGGCCAATATCCATCAAATGACAGGATTGGGGATGACAACTGGTTGGACCATGTTAAACATGGCATTCAATGCACAATATATGCACAAGATTTTATGGGAAGTGCCATTTTTTCCGAATATCCCAATATTCTTTGTGGGACTATTGATATTGGTTTTGTTCTTTTTTGCGTTGCTGCCCGTGCCATTGTATTTGTTGGAAGTCTTTATAAAACTGTCAATGGATTTGATTTTGTTGCCATTGACGTTACTGGGATGGTTGTTCAAAGACTGGAAAATTATTCAAAGTGGCAAGGCCGTACAAGATATCATAAATGATGTTGTTAAAGGGACCGCGGGAATTGCTCTGATAGGGGTGTTTGTATCGTTTGCTGTTATATTCCTGAATTCTGTATTTGGTAAATGGGCCGGTGCCGATGCGTTAAAAGTTGCGCTGGAAAATAATGATGCGACCATTTTAATGGATGGTTTGCTGATGAATAATGACAGTTTGATCACTGTTGTATTGATGGGGTTGTTTATTTCCATGTTTATGACCATGATCCCGACATTGATCAAGACTTTGTTTGCAAATGCAAATATCCCGGACAATTTCTATAAAACAACCGAAAAGAATGTTAAGGCAATATGGGGAAATATGAAAAAGTGGTACGAGGCTATAAGCAAATAAAAAGAATCGTTCATGTGTTGATTTTTGGTAAAAAATAAAAAATCAACAATTTATTTCAAATTTATTTTATTTCCGCCACTTTTTTAAGCAGTCCGAATCTGATATAATTCACATTAATGAACGAGACATGGTGAACCAAGGTTGTGCACATATGGCGATAGATAAATTAAACAAAGGGCGAATGATTGTGAGCCATAGTATGTTATACTTTGACGAACAAACATGCTGTAATTTGTTTAATTTATCATCGCAGCAAAGCTGTGCGGCTAAAATAACCCGTTACTTTGTCAAATTTCCTTGCAGTATAGGTAATACTGCTGCGTCAATTTTCCGCGTATCGTGTGATTTTTTCTCGCACCATATGTGTACAACCTTGGTTCACCATGCCTAGATTTCCGATTCTTTATTGGCCACGAAAGACAACTGGTGATGCAGATTATCAGTTGGCCCGCAAGGTTATAAACACAAATACTGGCGTTATGCCAGAAGTTGTGACAGGCGACCTGGATGTCGTAGAAATTCTGTCCAAAAACCCAAACAGCGTTCTTTATTATCCTGTATTCTGTGAATCCACAGGATGGTGGGGCGAATTATTGGGCGGGGATGCATGTGTAACGGACAAAGTCATTATTTCCCCAGAATGTCAGTTGATGGCGATTGAAATGGGATGCAAAGCGACCAAAAAGGGTCAAAACCAGTTATTGGCCGCAGAAATTTATCCCGCCAGTGGATTCTTTAAAAAGATGAATTCACAAATTGCCACCGTTGCGGATATGTTGGCAACAGATACAGGAATGATTTTGGCATTGTTTTCAGGTAAAAACCAAAGTCAGTTCATTAATGTGTTGGAATCGACTGGAAATTCTTACCTGGGCTGTATCGGGCGATATTAAAAGCAGGGGATGTATTAACAATATTTAACCAAGATTTGCAACAGAGAATTTTTTCAAGAAATAAATAAATTTAAGCCATAGTATAATATACTTTGGCTTAAATTTATGATGTTTATTGGGAAAATTAATGTTGCCGCCTTGCGGTGCGGATAAAATAATAATCTGCATTGTCAATCCTTCTTGTCGTATGTTATACGACTTCGTCGGATTTTCGCGCATCGTGTTATTTTCTCTCGCACAAATCTGGTTTCAATATTATTAATACATCCCCTTGGGGGTCGATAAGACCCATTCTTATTGCTTTATATTCCCTATTTTTTCTTGATTTTTCGAAAATCCGATGTATAATCGCTGCGTTTAATATTTGCCCGAGCAATGTTTTGTTTGGATTCATTGGGGGTAAGTTGGGTAACCAACAAAAACTGTAAGGAAAAAGAAATGAATCTGAGTGTATAGGGATTAGATTTTTTACGTTATTAGTAAAAAATTGTACATCCGCATCATGAAGATACATCGGATTTCTTGGCGGTTTACAAGAAAAAAGGTACACGAGATGAAAAAAGGCATTCATCCACAATATCACGAAATCAACGTTACAACAACAGATGGAAAGACAATCAAAATGTTCTCTTCTGTTAAAAAAGACTTGGTTTTGTCTACTGACAACTTGAACCATTCTGCTTGGACAGGTCAACGTTCAAACAGCGGCGAAAAAGGTCAGCGCGCTGCAGACTTCAAAAAGAAGTTCGGTGGCTTTAATTTCTAGTATTTATATATTAACTTTCCCAAAGGGACGGCCGATGATGGATAAAAACAAACTGCTGATTAAGGGTTCTCCTGAGTTAAATAAAATGTTCGCTGCGCTGCAACGTACAGCGTCGGGTCTGCGTCGTGACTTTGGGGAAGTTGAAAATTTACAACAATCTTTGAAAGGGGCAGCAGACTTTGTCAGCAAGGCCGCAACCCGTATCGAAGAAAGCATTCTGAATGACTTGCTGTTGGTAAGGCCGACCGCTGGTCTTTTGACACCAAACGTGTCACGCGACGGAAACGGTCGTGACGAATTTATTTTATCTTTGTCAGGTGCTGCTAATTTTGTGCGCGGAAATTCCCATTTTGCGATCTCGCTGGCACTGCGTTCAGGGGACGAAACAAAAATCGCACTGGTCTATTCCCCAATTGATGAAAGATTATATTATGCAGAAAAAGACAAGGGCGCATTCGTATTCAGCGCATTCCATTCTGCAAGAATTCGCGTTTCTAATTTGGCTGAATTACATGATTTGACGATTGGATATAACCAGATTGCTGGTTCCAAAATGGTTGGTGCTAATCCACGTGTAACCGGATGTCCTGCTTTGGATTTGGCTTGGGTTGCGGCTGGCAAGTTTGACGGTTATGTATCTGACCCTTTGGATTATGCTGAAATAGCCGCCGGCGAATTATTGGTAACCGAGGCCGGCGGCAAAATTGCAATGGATTCCGAATTAATCGCAACCAACGGCAGGGCGCTGGCGAATGCTTGATTCCGCGCGATTCGCCGATTATCTTGCTTGATTTCCATACCTTATTGCGGACAGTTAGAAGAAATATCAAACACCCCTGTATCGTCATTATACGTTCCAGTCGGCATATAGCATGAATTGCCGTTGCCATCGCCGCTGGTCGTGCCCCGAG
>JAIRLP010000001.1 GCA_031259365.1 Rickettsiales bacterium | reverse complement strand
CAAGATCTTAACTTCTTTAGGGTTCATGATTAAATCCTTTGTTTTGTATTATACAAATTTTATCATATTTTCATAAAAAAATCCAACATCGTATTTTAACGATATTCATACAAATCGCTGTATATCTGATGATTCATAATCTCTGATTTGGTTTTTGCATATTGGATAAATTTATACATTGTTTTAAAATAAAGAGCTTTTTTTAATTCATTTTCTAAACCAGATACTTGGCGGCCCGTGAAATATTGTTGCATATATTGGTATTTAACTTGGGTTGCTTCTTCTTTTGCACATTCGCCACTAAATATATCATCCCAGTTATCTGCCTTGAATGCGACCATGTCACCATGTCGATTTCCCATACCCATGGCAACTTCGTTAATCACCGGTCTGTTTGATACAGAAACGGCCAAACAACGATAATCAAAATCATGTTCTTCAAAGAAAGTTGTTCGTAATGAATCATGCCAAAAAACTTCAAAATTTGGATTTTGATGAATAAATGGAATTTTAATCCCCAATGCGTACGCAATCAGCACAGTTGTTTGAAAAGCCTGTTTGTCTCGGCTGGCCACGATTAGCGGCGCTGCGGGGATTTGTTTTGCGATATGGATTGCTTGGATAACACCGATTAAATTCGGCATGTTTGTTTTGTTGTCGTGATAGACCGAATTTACATATATAAGATTTTTTTGATCTTTATCAAAAATCATATCAAAGCCCTGGTCTGCATATGCTGGTTATCTGCATTTATTATGCGCATTCAGATGATTGGCGCGTTTTAATATCTGTAATTTTGCGAACTTCATCCAACCACTGTTGTTCTTTAATTTATTATAATTATAATGGGTTATGTTTAAAAATAATTAACGAGGTTTATGAATAATATTTTTTCTATTAAATTCAGCTTGCCATTCGTTTGCGTTTTTCATAAGTTCATAAACTTTATTCATATCTGTTTTGCCATCTGTCATAACACCACCACGTGCAGATATATCAATTCTTTCGATATCGCCATCTAATTTTTGATTTAAAACATCCAGTGCATTTTTAACATTATCTGGCGTAATACCACCACACCAAGATCCAGGAACAATATGGGATTTCACTATATCATATTTATTATTTATTAGGTCTATACCGGCCGGAGACCAGTCGTCAAAATTCTTTTCGAAAACCAATGATTTAATCCATTTGAAATAGCTCGATTGAATATCATTACATTTTTTCCATACAATATTATCAAATATAAAATCACTTGTATCTTCTGAAGAAAGAATCATAAAGTAATTTGTATTTGGATAATAGAATGAATTTGCACGCGTTTTAAGAAATTCAAAAAAAATTGTGTTAGAAAAAAGCTCTTTCTGTTTTTGGGTCATGACATTAAAGTTATAAACAACTTTGTCTGTATTTTTATCAATAATATTCCAAATAGATGATTTCTGAAAATCACGACTTTTAAACATACCGACATAACCATGATTTAAATGAACGGCGGTTTTATACGGCATATATCCGTTTGGTTTGCTGGCGAATTTCATTTCTAATAATTTTTTAAAAGTTTGAATTGTCAGTGCATCATCAATGTTGGTTGTATTGCCATGTTCTGGCGATCCATATAATTCAACACCAAATGACATATTCAGATTTGGGTATGTGTTCACCAAATCTTCCCAAATCGTTTCTGTATCTGTACCAGGGGTTATTTCAGAAACTTCAATTGATTTAATTTTACACATAAAAAACCTATGTGCTTTTGTCTCGACTCCCTATAACTGATCATAGTTTAAATCATTATTTTTGAAAGTACAGTCATTTCATAATAATATGGCGCAAGCTGTAATAGGGCTGAGGCAGGAAGTTGAAAAACCTTAGTTTCCAACTTTTCTCCAAAAATAGTCCGATGGTTTGAGATTTTTGACCCTTTTTGCCGGATTAAATATAGGACTGGTGGAATTCTTGGCTACCTTGCTCTGCAGACCAAATCCACAACATCATCACAACCTGGTGCCCGTAGCAAGAATCGGACTTGCGCCTCGTCCTTACCAAGGACGTGTTCTGCCACTATACTATACGGGCCGTTTGGGGACCATTATACAGACCCGCATACAAAAATCAATCTTTTTTGAACACTAGGTGGCAGCTAGCTTTTTCCACTTACGGATACTGGTTCTAAATGATTTAAATGGCGCAACCGTGTTGATATGGATCCATTTATAAACCGGCCAATTAGACGATGTCGAAGACGCCCATTTGCGGCCGCCCGGCAGAAACAATTCTTTTTCAGAAAAAGATAACACCCATACACAAACATCACGAACCAACATTTTGAAATCATTAATCAATGCCTTTAACGGTTTTCCCTTGTACATAGCGTAAAATCGATCATGTAATGGCCCAAGCTGATTCCATTTAATCCCTGGTGCTGGCATAATAACCTGTTTGCCCTTTTTCTCGTCCCGGTCCCATTTTTGGATCAGTTCCATCCATCCCAGTTGATAAACCAGATTTTGGTATGGCGTCCTGATACCGTCATCTACGATACGGTCTTTGTCGGCTTCGGATATGGTTTCAAATTCTGCTATATAAGCATTCGCTGTGTCATGAATTTCGTTAACAAGTTCTTCCTTGCTTTTGTATTGCTGCATCGGAAACTCCTAAATGTAAAAAGACCCGCGAAGGGTCTTTTAAATCTGTTACTTGATATTCTTGACCACTTCAATGGAATCTACATTTACGACCGGGTCTCGGAACCAGTCCTTGTCTGTCTCGCCCACAATAATAACTGTGTCGCTTGGGTTCGCATTCTGACCACGCCATTCTTTGCCGTCTATTTCAACAACAATACGCCCTGTTTCATCCACAAATTGATATTTATCTTTGCTTAGGTGTTTTTCAATGCTTCCTTTCATCATCACAGGTTTGTCATCACCCAGTTTCTTTACTTCGGAAACAGACATAACTGCTTGTTCTGATGGGCCTACGAATCCAGCTTTGGCTGTCAATGGGACCATCGCAATAACCAGTAATAATAACGTTTTTTTCATGAGGGCTCTCCTTTCTTATCCGGCGCCAAATCCATCCAATGCCGGTTTCCTTTTGCTTCTATAATCCATATAGTGCGTCCCAAAAGAAGTTCAATATTAAATCGAAAAAATCTTATCTTTCGATGATATTTTTTAGAAATAGATAATTTCTGATTCCATCATATCCATATGAACGGTCTGGATAAAACACCAAAATTAAAACCGGGATAAAACCCGGTTTGAATTTTGGTAGCGGCGGAGGGATTTGAACCCCCGACCAAAGGATTATGATTCCTGTGCTCTACCACTGAGCTACGCCGCCAAAACTGGGCCCTGCAAAAAACGACTGTTTTTTGTGGGTGGTAACGAGCCGAATTATAACATCGTGAAATCAAAAATCAATCACGAAATTGCAGTTTTTTTCAATATGCATGGAAAAAATCCCAGACTATGTACCTATTGAAGCACAGGCGCGGTCTATACTAAATTTGCGATATGCCTAAAGGTATCCTGTTTTTGCCAATCTTGTTAATCGGGCTGCAATCTGCACACGCCAAGACATCAAAAGATACATCTGAAAACCCATTTTTCTGTAGATTGTTCACATTATGTTGATACGGAAAGACTTGTAATTAAAAAATATAAGCAGCATATTATCCAACATCTCATAACTCTTACTATATCTTTTGCTGCGTCTATTAAACCTTGCCA
>JAIRLP010000140.1 GCA_031259365.1 Rickettsiales bacterium | reverse complement strand
CAAAAAATAAAAATATCGCGCGCGAATGGTTCAATACCCTGTTTTATGGCGCGTTAATAGCCATAATATTTAGAAGCTTTTTGTTAGAACCTTTTAATATTCCGTCGGGTTCGATGATTCCGACACTGCATGTTGGGGATCATATTTTTGTTGAAAAATGGTCTTATGGTTATTCCAGATATTCATTCCCGTTTGGTTCTTGGAAATTGTGGAATGGTCGTTTTTTTGCGTCTGACCCCAAGGTTGGTGATGTGGTTGTTTTCCGTAATCCGGCGAATGAATCATTGGATTATGTAAAGCGTTTGATAGGCGCACCAGGCGATACAGTCCAAATGATCGAAGGCAGATTGCATATTAATGGCAAACAAGTTGAACGTGAAAATCCACGTCCTTATGTTGTTGCTATTTTACGCAAATCTTTGCGCAGTGTCGGATATTACAAAGAAAACATGTCTATCAAAGGCAATCAAATTTGGGTAGATAATTTGCCAGCTGATTTCAATTATACAATTGAATACCGCGATGATGAATTTTGTAATTATTATCCGCGTGAATGTGACGTATTTAATGGAACAGAATATACAGAAACGTTGCCTAATGGTGTAAAGCACAGCATTGTCGAAATGTCAGACAATGCGCGTTATGACAATACCCCATTGTTCACAGTACCAGCAGGTCATTACTTTATGATGGGTGACAATCGTGACAACAGTGGGGACAGCCGCGCAGATATTGGATATGTTCCGCGTGATAATCTGTTGGGCAAAGTATGGTTTGCATGGTATTCGCATAACTACTATTCGCCGATGCTGCTGATATGGAATTGGGGCGATAAGATGCGTTGGGATCGTTTCGGCATGGGGATAAATTAAATGCTCAAGTGTCAGGAATGTACCTTATTTAGACCGTCACCCCGGTATTGAATTGTTTTGACAGTTATTAAATGTCAAAACAATTCAATACCGGGGTGATGAGAAAGATACATTTCTGACAATTGAGCGTTAAATACAATGGGTGTCTGCTTGCATTAACCGCCGGTCGTGTATGTCTATAAGACACTCTCTTTGGTTAATGCATCGCGTATACCTTATTCTATTTAATTTTCACAAAGATAAAACGCACCAAGTGGTGCGTTTTTAATTTATCGATTTTTGGCTTGTCTTTTTGCCTTTGCTGATTCAATATTCAAAGAATCAGTTTTACGTTCATTATCATCTTGTTTCTGTAATACACTGTATAAGAAATTAATATCCTGTTGCATCTGTGCAAAATCTTCAGGGGATAGCACCAATGTTTCAGAATTAATATGCCTGTTATTGATACCGTGTTTAAGATTTGTTACTTTTGTCTTGGCTGTTTTGAATTTTTCTGAATCAACCTTTTCCTTGGTCAAGAAATCGTACATATCAAGCCCAGTATTTGCGCCGGCCAACATAACCATTGACCAAAACAGCCATTTAGGTACTGATACTTCTGACATTTTTTATCCTTTTTGTTATTTGACAAAAAACGACCGGTTTTATTGTTTAAATGTCCGACATTTCCGCCATTTTAACAGAATTATTTCCTGTCGAATACAACCGGTGGTTTGTGGTGCTTGTTTTCATAAATTATTATACAGGTATTTCTTTGTATTTGCAAATTTTTTATTGACGTTGTACGATATGAGATATGAAGAAATTAAAGTATAATTTTAAAGATGAAAGTATTTTGGAATTGGCATTGACCCAAAGCGGCGCCGATGCTGTGAACAATAATGAACGTCTGGAATTTATTGGCGATCGTGTATTGGGTTTGTCTGTTGCGGTTTTGCTGTTTGAAATGTTTCCAAATGAATCCGAAGGTGAATTGGCCAGACGTCATGCGTCATTGGCATCAACTGAAACCTTAGCCAATGTCGCATTGGAATTTGGTCTGGATAAAAAGGTTCGTCGTGGTCACATGACTGGTGGCCGCCTGCAACATATTCTGGCAAATGCGATGGAAGCTGTTCTGGGGGCAATTTACCTGGATGGTGGGTTCGAAGCCGCACGGGCATTTATTGTTGATGTTTGGCGTGGTCTTGCTGCTGCTGCCTTGGTTGCCCCAAAGGATTCAAAGACAGCCTTGCAAGAATTTGTCCAAAAAGGAGATAACGGTGCTTTGCCGGTATATAAATATTTACCGGCCACGGGTGCTTCTCATAATCCGGTATTTAATGTTTCTGTTACGGCACTGGGCAAGACCGCCACTGGACAGGGAAATTCTAAAAAAGCGGCCAGTATTGCCGCAGCCGAAGCTTTGTTGAAAACCCTTGCAATTTAGCCTGTATATGTCTAAAATCTGCTTATAAATTAAAGGATATTTAATGTTTACAATACTATTGGTTCTGTTGGTTATCGTGGCTGTCTTTATGATAGGATTGATCTTGTTGCAAAAATCCGAAGGCAGCGGTATATCAGGTTCTTCGGCTGCATCCATGTTTGGCGGGGTTTTGACAGGTGCATCTGCCGGTAACTTTTTGACCAAGATGACAGCATGGTTAGCAACAATCTTTTTTGTTCTGTGTGCTTTGCTGGCGATTGTGTCAAGCAAGCCAAACGTTGCTGTTCAACAATCAGAACTGCGTCAGGAATTGATCCAACAGGACGGTCAGCCAGTCAACAACCCAAGCTAATTAGACTTTATTGATTTAGAAATGTCGCAATGTCCCACCCTTAAGAAAAGTTGTTTTTCGCAGGGCTCAGGAAGGCGGCATTTTTATTTATATTGGACAACTTTTATGGTATAATTGAACTTGTCCTGGGGAGGAAAAAACGATGAAAACCTTTGAAAAAATTATAAGCGTTCTGACAAAGAATTTGGGATACACAATTGTATTGCTGATCGCGATTGCTTTGTTCGCTATCTTTTCTGATGGGCTGCTTTCTGGCTTGATCACAGCTGCGTCTGCACTGGTAGCATATATCTGTGTTGATTTGTTGTACAAAGAATTCAATAAAGCATCACCTAAAAAGAATAAGTAAAAATGCCCCGTTTGGGGCATTTTTTATTATACATGGTTATTTAATTTTATTTCTTTTTTGACTGATTGTCATTCCACCAAGTGCTGCCACTGCGACCAGAAAACCGGCCATCACGTGTGTTGTATTAATATCAGTTGTAGTTTTAAAACCGTATTCTGTTCGGGCACGACTGTCTGCCCCAACTAAATCGGCAAATTCCAGTTTTCGACCCATTTCACGTTCAGCTTTTATCTTTTTCATGTTATCT
>JAIRLP010000137.1 GCA_031259365.1 Rickettsiales bacterium | reverse complement strand
GATTCGAATATCTTCTGGTTTAATTATAATATCGTATTTTTTGTCCATAGTTACTGCCGCAGCATCCAAAATTTCACGAATATTTTTTTCATTATTTAATTCAGGCATAATATAAGAATCAATATCTTTGGAAAAACGATTACGCTGGAAATATTCGTCTATTTCTTCTTCGGTATAGGTTCCAGGCAAACCATTATAAGCCTTGTTTCTGCATGTTCCGCCATGGATTGCGAATTTATCTTTACTCAGTATACGGGATATAGCGTCAATTAATAATCCGTTGACATATTCCGTTTCAAATATTTCGGCGTGATTTATATTCGCTTGTTATGCCAGCTTTATCAGCTCTTTACGTTCAATCATTTGTGATCCACCAGTATTGATATTTTTTTGGCAAGAACTGCGTTCTTGGCTTTTAATGAATAGACTTTTAAAATTTCGATATCGTTGTCTGGATGCAAGAAATAGTTTTCAACCATTTCATCCAAGACATCTTCCCCACCAAAAAAATTTGGATATATAAAAGCATCGATTAATGTCTTGTGGATATCTGACATTGGGGCGCCATCAACCTGTGTAATTCCATAGAACATATGAGGCTTGGCCAATGCAACTTCGATTCTGTTTTCAACCAAATCTACATTAGTAGGTTTTTCAGTGCTGAATACAAATGTATAAATAGTAAAATCATCTAGTAATCCCCAATGGTTTGCGGCCGTCCAACCGCCAATATATGCGCTTGCTTCTGGTATGGTACCCAATGTATCCATCAAAAGTTCTTTGTCCAACAACTTTGGTTTCATTTTTTTCATGTGTTTGCCTATTTCAATCATCAATATTATAGCATTTATTGCTGGAATTATCGACAAAAATCTGCTGTTTTCAGCGGGATAAAAATCAAGGATTTTTTGATGGTAAAAATACAGATTTTTGCTAGTATTGGGACATGACTATGATGAAACCAGAACCTATTGTTAAACCAGATATGATATTCAGCGTCAGCGATGCGGCTGGATTGTTAAAGAATGTTGTTGAAACCGCCTTCCCGGTGATCAAGATCCGCGGGGAATTGTCCAAGATTACCAAGGCCAGCAGTGGTCACGTCTATATGACGATCAAGGATGCGGGTGCGGCAATCTCGGTTATTGTATGGCGCGGCACGCCTTTGGCATTCCAGTTGGAAGAAGGTCTGGAAGTCATTATCACAGGTAAATTTACCACATACCCTGCCCGCAGTAATTATCAAATTATTGCCAGTGAAATTGAAATGGCTGGCGTTGGCGCACTGTTAAAAATGCTGGAAGAACGCAAAAAGAAACTGGCCGCCGAAGGCTTGTTCGATGCTTCTCGTAAAAAGCCTTTGCCATATTTGCCTCAAACAGTTGGTATTGTGACCAGTCCAACAGGGGCCGCATTTCAAGATATTCAAAACAGATTACGCGAACGCTTTCCTGTGCATGTTATTTTGTACCCTGCAACGGTCCAAGGTGCCACAGCAGCCGCAGAAGTGACCGCTGGTATCGAATACTTTAACCGCATGAAGAATGTTGATGTGATCATCGTTGCACGCGGCGGCGGGTCATTAGAAGACTTGTTACCGTTTTCCGAAGAAATTGTCGTACGCGCAGCGGCGGCCAGTGAAATCCCATTGATATCTGGGGTGGGACATGAACCAGTTTGGATGCTGATCGATTTTGCGGCGGACTTTCGTGCGCCAACTCCAACCGGTGCCGCAGAAACCGTGGTACCTACAAAATTGGCATTGATTCAAGAAATCGATAACTTGTCGCACAGATTATCCGCCAGCTTTGCCAGCCGATTGATAAATGCAAAACAGCGTATTGAATCTATTAATATCAAGAATCCAAAACAGTTAATTATGGAACAAGGACAGCGCTTGGATGATTTGACCCGTACTATGAATATTATCATTAATGGGAAACTAGCTGCGACTAAACAACAGATTGAAGCATTATCTACATTTCCAAAAATTCTTCAGAACAGAATGAGCAGTTTGAATCAGGCAGTTTCTCATCTGGATCAGATGTTAAGTTCTTTGTCTTATAAAAGTGTTCTGCAACGTGGCTACGCAATCGTTCGCAGCAATAATAAAGTGATCAGTCATGCATCTGATTTCAAGGTCCCAGCAGAAATTGAATTCAACGACGGAACTGTGAAATTGGGATAAATTATGATAGAAAAATTTTTTGATTTTTTACGTGATGCGGGGAAATACGCGTCGGATATGCAAAAAAATTTGGACTTTATCGGCAGCATGTAAAAGTTTGAAATAATTGCGGATGTCGTAACCAGGATTGATATCGAAATCGGAAAGAAATTCGCTGAATATTGCAAACAAAATTTTCCGGGTATTGATTATCTTATCGTGGATGAAGAAAGCATTGCCGACCTAGGCGGCAATCCAAAATTAGAAATCTTGAAACATGATTACGCTTTTATTATCGACCCTATTAATGAGACTTTCCCGTATCGCGACAAACTGCCAGTGTGGTGTATCTCTATCGGGGTCTGGGTCAAAGACAAACCTTTATATGGCGGTATTTATGCCCCTGGTATGCAGAGAATTGAATACAACGATGATGATGCCGCTTATATAATTGAAGGTGCATTTACGTCATGGGAATGGAAGAAAAAAATTCCAATTCTGGCCGACGATGAAGATTCGGCCAAGATGTATATCATGACGTCCAACAGCATACTGACAAGTCGTGATTGGCATGAACATAAAATCCCAAGAACGAGTTTTCATTGCGCGGTGTTGTCAGCAATGATGGTGATATCCGGAAAGGCGATTGGATTTGTTGGCGGAGATTATCTTTGGGACTTTGCCGCTTTTATGCCCATTGGCGACAAAGTTGGCGTAAATGGTTACAATTTTAAGACCTTGGAAAAATCTAGTTTTGACACGCTAAGTGACAAATTGCAAATGCCCGACTATGAATTAGTCTGCTGCAAAAAGTATCTGAATTGCATAAAAGACAATACTGAACATCGCAACTAAAAACAAAGTCAGAATCTCAGGTTTTATTTTTGGCTCAACTGATAAGAATGTATCTTTTAAATACATAAACCCTCCGTCACCCCTGCGCAGGCAGGGGTCACTTGTCTATATATACAAGAGATTCCCGCCTTCGCGGGAATGACGATAAGGTACATTTCTGTCAGTTGAGCCTTATTTTTTAATCAAAGTTATTGTCGCTGCGATTGATTCCAGCAAAATTTTTTTGTTTATTTTCCATTATGCTTTTGTTTTGCATGCACCGTTGAATCCAGCGAATATTGTTTTTGCTGCAATTCCAGCAGTTTTTTTTGAATTTCAATCAGTTCGGTCTGATTTTTTATCTGCTCGGTTGATTTTTGGTACAATTCCGCCTGAGCCATAATAATGAAAAACATAAACGTTCCCAGAATAAACATCTGCGGACTGCTGATGCGAACCTTGATGGCGCTATCGAATATATCTTGTTTTATTTTCACGGTATCCTTCATTTTTTATCCTTGTCTATCAGGTTATTTAATCAAAGTTCTTGCGGTTGCAATTGATTCCGGTGTAATTTCTGCACCGCTGATGATACGGGCTATTTCATTGACGCGCATGTCCTCGGTAATTTCATGAACCGTGGTTGTGGTGATATTGTCTTTCACATTCTTTTCAATTTTAAAGTGTCTAGAAGCCCATCCGGCAACCTGCGCACTGTGGGTAATAACCAAGGCCTGGCCATCACTCGCCAAACGTCCCAAACGTTCACCGACGGCTTGCGCTGCCGCGCCACTAATACCTGTGTCCACTTCATCAAACACAAATGTATGAGCATCATTTTTACCATTGCTGAATACAACCCTTAATGCCAACATCAAACGTGCCAATTCACCACCGGATGCAGTTTTATGCAAAGGTGCAAAAGGTGATCCCGGATTGGTCTTTATCATAAATGTGATTTCATCCAAACCAGATGATGTCGCAGTCGCATCGGCACGTTCAACCATGAAGTCAGCCTGACCCAATTTCAAGTCTGGCAGTTCGACCAAAATTTGCTTTCTTAAATTATTACCTGCGGCAATTCGCATCTGTGTTAGTTGTGCGGCGAATGCATCAAATTCTGACTTTTTACTTTTGACATCAGTCTTTAATTTTTTCAGTTCCGCATCGGAACTATCAATAACGCTTAACTGTTCTGTCATTTGTGACAGCTTGTCATGTAATTCATCCGCAGAGATACGATGTTTTCGTGCAACGGCACGCATGGCAAACAATCTTTCTTCAATACTTTCCAAACTTTCTGTATCGGTTTCGGTTGGCGTTAACTTATCAGATATTTCCGAAATGGTACTTGCCGCTTCATACAGTTTATCAATCTGTTCTTGGTATGGATTCGGATCACTTTTGATACGTTCCAAAATATGTGCAACTGAAAAGATTTGTGAATCCAAAGAGTCCCCTTTTTGATTCATGGCATCAACCGCATCAGATAAAATTGCTGCATTCTTTTCAGCACTCATTAACATAGCACGACGTGTGGCCAAATCTTCTTCTTCGCCCGGTTGTGGATTCAACAATTGTAATTCGGCGACATTATGTTCCAAGAATTCACGTTCCATTGCACTGCGCGCCAACATATCTTCTAATTCGCACAATCGCTTTGAAGCCGTATGAAATTCAGAATAAGCCGCCTTTACATTATTCAGCAATTGCGCATATTGCGGATCAGCTGCAGATGCAAATTCATCCAAAGTCTTGCGATGTGTTGTCTGATCCAGCAAGGAATGGTTTTCAAACTGCCCATGGATTTCAACCAGTTCGTCACCCACCTGTTTTAATATCTTGATGGATACTGGGACATCATTAATCCAAGCTTTGGATTTACCGTCAGACGCCAATGTGCGACGCAGAACCAGCATATCTTCAAATTCAATACTATTATAATCCAGGATCGCTTTTAAATTATCATTGATCTTATCAAATTCGGCAATTACCTGGGCATTATCATATCCGTGACGAATAAGCCCCGCATCGGAACGTGAGCCCAAAGCCAGGGACAAAGCATCCAATAGAATGGATTTGCCTGCCCCTGTTTCGCCTGTCAAAACGTTCAGACCGTTTCCGAATTCCAGGTTCAGTTTTTCAATCAGTACGATATTAGAAATATGAAGGTTTGTTAACATGACATGATTATAAAGAATAATCCGCATTTGTTTCAATAGGTTTCTTGTAAAAACTACAAAATTTATTTGCCCGATGCGCTCTAAATATTTATTGCGTTTTTGGCGGAATATCTGTATAAATAGGCCGAGAGAGGCAAAGACAAAGAGTCGTAAAATGAACATAAGATACATCACATGCTCGGACCTGCGCGAACATATCCCGATTGATGAAGCCGTTAAGTTGCTGAATATAAATCCGCGCGTAGAACTGGGGATTCAGGCGCACAATTGCGCAATGAATACTGGATTGCCGCGCCACGCATGGTTTGACAAGTTGGTAAAAATATCCGAAAGGTTGGCAAAACCTTTGAATCTGGCTCTGCATGTCAACGGCAGTTGGTGCACAAGGTTTTGTAATTATGATATTCCGCAAGATTTGCGTTCTTGGATGGATTCAAAAAATCAAAATACAAGCTTGCCGACTGTCGGAAGATGGCAGCTGAACATCGGCGATAACACAGGCAAGATAGACATTGGCAAGTTGGCCGATGTCATCAAAAATGGCTTTGACCATAATTGTGAATTGATAATTCCATACAACATCAAAACCGCCGGACTAATTGATGAATTAGATAAGAAGGATGCGGCGTTTTCTCTGTTATTTGACGAATCATACGGTGTGGGCAAAAGCCCAAGCGAATGGCGCGCCCCTGTTTACGATAACCATCCGCAGGGATATTCCGGCGGATTGTGCGGCGATAATATTATGGATAATCTGGACAAGATTTCAAAGGTTGTCACGGACGATCGCCCTGTATGGATAGATGCCGAAGGCCGCCTTATGCAGCCGGGCACAAGAATATTTGATATCGCCCGCGCCAAGAATTACATATCGAACATCTTGGCATGGCTTGATAAAAACAACACCAGATAACGTGAATTCCTGAGATGCGTTTTACAAAATTCGCATGCTTGTTATTACCCGTTATCGCCCGTGAATATATGCACCTTTGGAGCAAATTGTATATCAAATTATTCACGTTGCAGGGAAAACGTCTTGTCTATTTCAAAATTTTTCACAAAGCTTGCATCGTGTGAAATCAGCAAAATCGCACCCTGATATTGATTCAGTGCATTTTCCAAAATACCAATGCTTTTGATGTCTAAGTTATTAGTAGGTTCGTCCAGTATTAATAAATCTGGTTGATGAATACTTCCAAGAACCGCTGCTAATGTTGCCTTCAATGAT
>JAIRLP010000136.1 GCA_031259365.1 Rickettsiales bacterium | reverse complement strand
TTGACGTGTTTGCCATCCTTGATAATTTCATAGTGCAAATGTGGTCCCGTAGACACACCGGTTGAACCAACATATCCAATAACTTGCCCTTGGCGTACGGTTGTGCCGACATTCACACCCTTGGCAAAGCGAGACATGTGGGCGTACACCGTTTCATAGGAACCATTGTGGCGAATCCTGATATATTTTCCGTATCCGCGGTCTGTTGCCTTTTTGACGACGCGGCCTGCGCCCGCTGACGGTATAGGTGTTCCTGTGCCAGCACGAAAGTCTACACCCTTGTGCGCACGGGTAAAGCCCAATACTGGGTGTTTACGTTTTGTACTGAAACTGCTGGTAACACGAGCATTATTAATAGGCGTACGTTTCAATGATTTAATCGCACCATTCCCATTTTCATCATAGTAACCAACAGTGCCGTCTGATTTTCGGAAACGATACATCTTAACATTACCACGCAAAGCCTGAAAGGCCACAGCAATGACACGACCATTATCAATTTTTTCACCGTTGGCATAGTTTTCTTCGTACAGCACCGAAAAGTTCTGTCCTGCGCGAACATCACGTTCAAAGTCCATTTCAAAGGCCAACAGATCATAAACATCTGCCAAGATGCCTGCCGGAATCCCAGCGCGCATACCCGCCACATAAAAGCTGTCCCCATCTTTGATTTCGCCGCGACGATATACCATCCTAGTATCACGTTCAATATCAACTGTTTTGCATGCCCATCGACCTTCGGTACAGGTTAATTCAACCTGCTTCCACGGGGATGGGATCAAGACAATCTTGCTGATCGGCGCATCATCTTTTGGGCGCGAGAAAATGATTTTATCCGAATCTGCACGCAAATGAGAAATACCAGCGTCACGCTTTAGAATCTTGGCAATCGTATCAACATCGGAATAAGATACGCCCTGTTCTGTTAACAGTTTCGACAATGTGTCACCTGCATTTACACTGACATGCGCAGTACATTCTTCGACCATACCCAAAGTTTGACGACCACGATTTGTTAAAACCAACGAGACAGCCACAGTTACCAGCAATAACGCCGACAACATGACTATTTGTGCAAAACGATTTGCACTGATAATATTTTTTGCTTTTTTCATGAAGGGAATTATAATGATTTCATGAACACAAATCAAGCATTCGAAATCTTGCAAAAGGCAGGTGGAATTCAAGCCGCCAGAATAATAACTAAGAACAAAGACAAGTTTTCTAAACTTAAAGTCTGGTGGATTGCAAAACAGTTACTCCATGGGATACCTGTGGCGAAAATAATCCATGAAAAATGGTTTTATGGTCTGCCTTTTTATACCAACAAATATACATTGGATCCTCGACCTGACACAGAAACTCTGGTGGAATCTGTCATTATTGACAAGACAGATAATATTTCTTCACGTATCTTGGACTTGGGAACTGGTACGGGTTGCCTAATTATTTCAATTGTAAAAAACATTCCAAATGCATTTGCTATTGGAATTGACAAGTCATATGGTGCTGTAAAAGTTGCCAAAAGAAATGTAAAAGATTTGGAATTATCCGATCAAGTTAAAATTTACCGCCGCAGTTTTGATTCAAATTTAAACATGGGACAGTTTGATATCATCGTTTCCAATCCGCCCTATATTGCCTCAAATGATGATCGCGTAGATATGGGTGCAATGCATGATCCAAAAATGGCTTTGATTGCCAAGAACAATGGGTTGGCCGCATACGAAACAATTGCAAAGAATGCTGTGAAGTGGATCAAACCAAACGGTAAAATTTATCTAGAAATCGGCATTGATCAAGGACCCGCAGTCCAAGAAATTTTTGTAAAAAATGGTTGGGATTTTGAACGCAGTGTAAACGATTTATCTGGGATTGAACGTGTTTTAGTATTCAGAAAATAATTCGATTTTATTTTTTATTACACTGGCATTCATGATTATGATCGTGATTACAGCCGCAACCTGTGCCATGACGATGTCCACAACAACAACCATTACCACCACAGCAATAATGTTCGCCTTTATCGTCACAATCATCTGTTCCATTAAAGAATGGATTATGCATTCTTAATAAACCAATTGTTGTGTCTGGACCATGTCCATGTAAAACGATGGTATCATCTGGAAAATGCATATCATAAATTCGGGCAACCGATTGCATCAAAGCCTTTTTATCAGCACCTGGCAAATCATAACGTCCAACAGTTTCCTGAAATAAGGTATCACCTATAATCACAAGATGCTGTCCTGGGAAATGAAAAACAACCCCGCCAGATGAATGTCCCGGCGTTTCCATAACACCCATCATCAAACCTGGCCAAGGTTCCATAACGCCATGCTTTAGATCCAAAGGTTGTTGATAATTTTCAGGAATCGGCAGCAAGCCAAATTGTGACAGCGCTTCGTTAGCCCATGCAATCAGATTAATATCACGATGATTCAAATACCAAGGCACATTATGTTTCGCGGTCAAAGATGGTGCTGCAGAAATATGATCAAAGTGACCATGAGTACAATAAATCGCACGCAATTTTAGTTTGCTGTTTTCCAAAACTGTTTCCCAATCCGACACATCACCCCAAGAATCAAAAATAATACATTCGTTACCAAAACTCACCAATATTGAATTGGTGAATTTTGGAGCCATCTGTATAACTTCAAATTTAACTTTATCCACGTTTTTTCATTTTTTTGGTTTTTGATTTTGGTTCTGCCTTGGCAACGACAACTTTAACTTTGGCCTTGGCTTTTTTACCAAAAACAATTTCTTCAATTTCTTCACCTGTCAGTGTTTCACGTCTCAGCAATTCTTCTGCCAATTTCTGGACAGTTGCTTTGTTCTTGGACAATAACTTAGTTGCATCAACACAGGCAGCATCCATCCAAGATTTAACTTCTGCATCAACAGCTTCGGCAGTTTTTTCAGAAGCATTTTCCAACGCGCTGCGTGAATTCAATGCCATCACCTGATTAACCGCAACCAGGCCAATTTTTGATGACATCCCGGCAATTGTAATCGCCATACGGG
>JAIRLP010000125.1 GCA_031259365.1 Rickettsiales bacterium | reverse complement strand
GGGACAATCCAATAACCACCCATTTTATTATTAGCATCACCGGGATGAAACTGTATGTTTCCAGCAGACGGGGAAAACACAAATTCTTTGAATTTTAATTCACCCTGCGAAGTCACTTGCCAATCAACACGAACGAAATCAAATTCTGCGCCCAGTATTTCAGATTTTTCTATCAAGTTGTCCAGACAATCTGGTTTTGGGACATCCCCAGGTATTTTAAAATCTTGGATGTAGAAATCTTGTTCATTCCAATTTTCATCAAATACCCTGGTGCCTGTTTTTCTATCATCTGACGAAAACAAACTTGCTTGGATATATCGAACCTTTCCATGAAAAACAAATACGTTAAATTCTATATCCTGCATGTCCAACGCTTCCAGACAGAACAATCTTTTTGTTGATTTGTAATACTGCATTTCAAAAGCCTTGAATGCATGATCGGTGACAAACCATTTATGAAACAGCTTTTTCAAAGCCCCCACATTCAGTTTTGATTTATTTGTCACCAATCTGTGCTTGCCGGCCCCGACATTTAATTTTAATAAAAACTTTTCTGGCAAGGCATCAAAATCAATGGATTCGATATCATCCCAAACACCTAATTCTTTTAGTAAATATTTATCACCTATTCTTTCTAAAACAAAGCTGCGCGCCTTGTATTTATCCGCACACAACCGTTTTTCATCTGTCACATCAAACATCATGGACCACAAGATCTTTTTATTCATGGTCACCAATTCTTCATTGGGGAACAGCCCCGTTTTTGCAACAAAAGTTTTATACAATATATGATGCAAACCTTCTTCTATGAAGACTTCAGGTTCTCTGTCTGTCGGCGATGAAAATAGTTTTTTAAATGCTTTCATAATATTGATCATATTATTAAATGGGTCATTTTTCAATATATATATAAACAAACAAGTGGCTGGATTGTTCGGCTTTGCATATTCGTGCGAACCAGCGGTTCTTTCTTTCAGCCCAAGCCACCAAAATAAAAATCACCCGCAAGGGGGGGCAGATTATTGCATGGCTGGATTCCCTTGTTTGCCGTTGGCAAAACTGCGGGGCAGTCGTATCGTAACTTCGTTACTCCCAATCGCTAACGCTCTTGGACTCCTTGTCGAATCAGCCGCCGCGATGCGGCTTTCCGCTGGTTCTCATCTCAGCCGTCCGGCACAAATAAAAAACCGACCAAAAGGTCGGTTTTTATTTGGTGGGAGTGGCTGGATTCGAACCAGCTCAGGCTTAAGCCAACAGATTTACAGTCTGCCCCGGCTCTCCAACTCCGGCGCACGCCCAATCTCGTTTTTCACTTCTGAATAATAATTGGTGCGGGCAGCGGGACTCGAACCCGCATTTCCAGCTTGGAAGGCTGGCATTCTAGCCTTTGAACTATGCCCGCATTGTTTCAAAAGCTCTTGGATTATATATTAATTATCTCTGAAATCAAGTCTTTATTGCATCATAAAACAAAATACCCCCTGACAATGTCAAAGGTATTCATTTATAGGATCTTTGGATTACTGGCACATAACCTCGTCCAGTTCCAAGATGAAATCAATCGCAGGGTCAGTCAATTCTTTGACCATTTCGAAAGTGGCCTGGGCTTCAGTGCCTTTTTTCTGCTTTTTGTATTCTTTTATATTATCAATGGTTTCTTTGTCCCCTTGAAATTTATTACTATTCAAGGCATGCGCGATTGCAATTTCCCTCATGGCCAAACTTCTGTATTTAGAATAATTTTCAACGCAACCCAGATTGCTTAATTTAGCATAAATCTGAGCACGACCAAAATGTTCTTTTGGATCTGGGGAATTCTTTGCGCTGTAATATTTCAGCTGCTTCAGCAACAGAGTTTCTACAACATCACATGTTCTTTCAGCTTCCATGGCACGCAATGGGTCTTCAACCATTTTAGGTTTTGGTTGCGGTCTTTTTTTTAATTCTGGCACTTTCTTTTCTGGCCCGATTTTGACAGGTTCAGCCTTTTTCAAAGGATTATTATAGAAACAATTCTGATTATAAAGAATGATCAATTCTTCTTGTTTTTGAAGATCAAAACCGGTGTTTGCGATTTGGTTAGCCAGATCGCTGCACTGGGAATCCGGCACACAAGATGTTGTTTTGATCAATGTGGTATTATAAAATAATCCAACAGCTACCCCACAGGCAAACAAAGCAGCCAGTCCAAGGATGCCCCAAACTTTGCGGAAAGCCCCTTTGCGGTTTTTCTTTTCAGCCATGTCAAGCTCCTTCTTTTCTTACCTGTTCATGGTACCGCAATTATTCGTATAATCAAGAAGTTATTGAAATAAAAACGCCCCAAATCCAGGCTCTGTAAAAACCTGTTGGACTCTTGTGGACGGTTATTCGGGGCGTTATTTTCTATTAACAAAGGACTTATTCATTGATGATTTTTTCGATCTGCAAAATGAAATCAATCGCAGGATCAGTCAACTGTTTTGCTTTGTCTAAAACCTTTTCAGCCTCAGCCTTCATGTTCAGTTTTTTATATGTCTCAACAACCTCTACAATTTCTGTATCGTTGAAATTTTCATCATTTAATGCTTTCGCTACTTCAATGTCTTTCAATGCAAGATCACGATATTTTTCTGAATTTTCTGGGCAACCGCGATTTGCTAAGTTAGCATATATTTCTGCGCGTGATAAATATGCATAAGCGTCATATAATTCATAAGTTGGTTTATCTGCTTTTCCACCAAGACGAGCCCTTAACGCTATTTCAACGGCTTCGCAATGTCTGACAGCTGACGGTTCTTTATTTTGTTTTACGTCTGCGTACGGTGCAGGAAATTCCTTTTTTCTTTCAATTTTGATATTGTTTCTGTCAGCGTCATGCTTGCCATACTTTTTCCAGCATTGGCGGTTATACAAAACGCTTAGCCTTCTTTGGGCGTGCCCTTGGTCCATGAACATAATTTTCTTTTCTAATTCTGCGCATTCGACTTCTGTCATAGGACCGCGTTTCATGGAATAACCACTGCGATTAATGGAAAAACCAACCGCCATACCACATGCGAACAATGCCACAAATCCAAGTGCAATTGACACTTTGGCCCAGAAATGTTTATTTGATTTTGTTGCTGATTTTGCCATCCCCATCTCCTTCTTTGTTTTTACAAAAACGTATTATAACGCTGGATATACGAAGTTAAAAATAAAATGAATGCACAAGACCGTACATGACCGGCATTTCTAACAAGCATATACGTATATAATACATTTAATTACCCTACTATTCCATCTTTAATTGTAATCGTTCTGTCTGCGCGTGCCGCCAAATTCATATCATGTGTTACA
>JAIRLP010000117.1 GCA_031259365.1 Rickettsiales bacterium | reverse complement strand
TTACAGATTTATTTTGACCCTATCATAACAGTTTTTTGATTGCAAAACAAAAAGAAAAGCTGTATAAACTTAATAGGAAATATTTCACATCACTATACGGGAGATAACATGATGAGCGGAAAAAGTTTCGCGCCAACATCAATAGACGAACATATTGGACAACGCATGCAATTGCGCCGGAACATGATGGGGTTGTCCCAGAAAGATTTGGCCAAGTTATGTGGGGTGACTTTTCAACAAATCCAAAAATACGAAACAGCTGGGAATCGCATATCTGCATCCAGACTATTTGATGTCAGCACTGCTTTGGAAACACCAGTTTCGTTTTTCTTTTCGGGACTGCCTGGCAATATGCCAGAAGAAACCAGGGCCAGCCGATCTTCAAAGGTATCAGAACAAAAGTCTGACGATCCATTGGGCAAAAACGAATCTTTATTATTGATCAATTTATATTGGAAGCTGCCTAATGATGAACAAAGAAAAATGGTTATGAAAATGTTAAAAAGTCTTAACGGCACTGAATAGCGATTAATCACTATTAAAAACGACCCAAATTTGGGTCGTTTTTTATGTTGTATAAATTTTAATTTATGAACATCTACCACCTGAACTTGCTGAATATTTCCAAGTTTTGCCATTTGGACAAACACAAGATGACGTCCAAGTTCCCCCCATCATCAAACATGCTTCTTTTTCAAGATTGATTTTAACAGTACCGGTGACTAGTGCACTTTTCCAAGTAGCTGTGCCTTTGTATCTTACACAGTCCAAATATTGCGCAGGATCAACCTGGACCCAACATGCGTCTAACGGATTAGCCGGTTCAGATGTTTTTCCTTCACCATAACGCATTTCTGGCGCGGACAAAATAGTCGCGGTTTCACATTTGTTTGTTTGCTTGCTGTACAATTGACCTTCGCCACAAGAAGAACAGACACCATCACTGTTTACATAGGCGCGTGGGCCACTGCAATCTACGCATTTATCGCGTTCAGTGGAAGATTTAAAACCTTTACTGGTATCGGAACAAGTGAACATACTGCAGCCACTCTTCATTGCCATTGTATGTGAATCTGCGCTGAATTGAGACACATTATAACCAGGACACATACTAGCGGCCTTACATCTGTCGCAATTAGGACCTGTATAACCTGGTAAACACAAAGTTTCCGACGCATAGTTTGGATAGAAGTTCACATCCATGGTATTGCTGTCGTCTTTGTTTGCGCAATAGAACAAGAAAGGAGATGCAATTACACCTTTTTTATTTTCTAACCAGCCAGAAACGCCGACCATAACGTCCATTTCTTGGTTACCGCCGTAACGACTATGCAGCAAGTGAATGCTGTTTTCCTGATTCAAACCAGTATTTCCCGCGCTTCTTACATTATTACCACTAAAATCGGAACGTGCAATCTCGGCCTGGGCACAGGCAGGACTGCCCGTAGTCAATACGTATTCGCTTTCATTAATTGGTAAACAACCATTTCCAGAATAGCCATTTTTACACAACCAAAAACATTTCTGAGTTCCCTGGGGTGGCAAATTCCATGTCCAAGATTTTTTCTTTCCTTCGCACTGGAATTGAGTCACGCAAAAGTAAGCACCATTATCGGCAAGAGTCCATGCAACCAGACCAACCACAGCTTCGTCATCACCGTGAATACCCATCCGCTTTTGACATCCGCCAGAGCTGTTCATACTGTTTGCCACACAAAAGTTAGCGTGATTAGAACCTATTGGAAAAGCATCCCATGTTGTAAAATCAACACCCCAAGCACTTCTGTATAGTGTTACTAGTGGCCATGCATGGGCAGAACCTGCTGACAATACTGCTGCGACCAGCACAAAAATCTTAGTAAAATTCTTCATCGTTTTATAAGACATTACATACACCATTTTCATAATAGCCATCAATGTTTGCACATTTTATTTCATACCATTCCGTGGTGAACGTACAGGTATTATTTGCTGCATTGAACTTTGCGTATTTGTTACCGCCTGTGGCCTCGTCTTGTGCTTCGCACATATACCTAACAGTATTCTGGATACAATAACCCCAAGTTGTTCCGGCACCATGTTCAGCTGTTTTGCTGCTTAGGTTTGGTGTTTTTCCACCAAACACTGCGGTATAGTAAGCCATTTCAGCCTTGTCAGTCGCAAGCAAGTCATCTGCTGCGGACCACAAACCACCTGCGGCATCACATTCATCCGCCAAGGTGTATTCGATATCTTCCATAATCTTTCTTACTGAAGTATCTACCAAGGACTTAATCTGGGTATTATCCCATGCTTCATAGCTAGCAGGGGTCGCCTCACCTGCATCTGTACAATTTTGCAATACGAATTTTTCCAAACTGGCGCGAACACTGCCGTCGCCGTCCTTTGGCATCAAACGACAGCCATACGGTGTTTTATGTGCTTTATCTTCTGTTGCAGGGACACACATATTATTAATAAAGTTGTTCATGCTAACTTCGCAGCCTTCGGCAACTTTATAATTATCGACTGTCTGAACAAATGTCAACAAGGCAGCCAAACCACACTTTCCAGCATTAGTTAATTTACCCTGATTGTCAAAAGTACAAGCAACATCATTTGGACCTGCATACAAGGCCGCGCAGGCAGAAACTTTGTCAGCACACATCTGACGGGCAGCATATGCATTTAACGCACCAGTTGCCTGGGCGGTTGTTGTATCAAAGCTGGCCAGGGCGCCCGATTGTGTGTCATAACATTCAGCCATTGTAGATACACAAGTATTTTTAACTTCTTCAATCTTGGCGTCTTGCGCCTGGGCAATTTCAATCAATGCGCTGCGTTTAAATTCTTCCCAAACGACCGATGATTTATCACGACAAGTGTCCAATGCCGCTGATGCATACATTTTTTTGCTGTCCATGAACTGGTTATACTTTGGATTATGCTGGGCTATGTCACCATCTGCATTATTTAGGTTCAAAATACTGGACAACTTGAACAACTGCGGGGAATAGATTGGCTCGCCAGTATTCACATCAACATATAATCCTGTGTAATCCAAACATCTTTTATAATTTGCGCCACAAGCATTTTCACTGGTAATGGCCTTTTTAACAGCTGTTACACATTCATTCACATCAGCAGAATTATGTGCACGATATTCTTCCAGTCTGGCATCACGCAAGATTTTTTCAGCTTCACGAACTGTTTTAACAACGCCTTCTTTTAAGGTATCTACCTTTTTTTCATAAGCGTTACAGTCTTGGGTGATCAAGATATTATAAGCGCTTTTGGCCATCGAAAAAGTCGAATTATTGTCACAAGAATCTTGGATCATTTCTGTACACTGTTTATGCGCAGCATTATATAATTGTTGTCCTTCCAGTTTGGATATATCTTGTGCGAAATTAGATGAAAAGATATCGCCGTTGTTATCCCCGCCCCAAATATCCCCCAAATCCGCACTGAAATCCAAAGACAAACCTGACAATGATGCAACCGCATTACTGTTAGCCTTTTTCTTACCTGACAACAGATCCGCGATTTCATTCAATGTTTTCTGGGCACCGCTGGTGTCATTTTTAATTGCTTGTTCACCAATTGTTGCAGAATACATAGCCGATACTTCTGCTGCACTCTTGTCAACTGCATTCAAATTATTATCTTCAAAACGCATCAACAATGTTTTGGCTTCATCCAATGCCGCTTCTGTATCCCTGAAATCAGTAAATCTGGCACTGCAATAACAACGACGGTACGTTTCATTAGCCTTGGCGCAGAACTGATCCATACAGGTATTATAAGCATCACGGCAAGTCGCATAACCACCGCCCAGTTTGGAAATATCATCAAACACAGCTGTTGCACGGGATACGCCTGCACGAGATACATTAGATTGATTCACCGCAGAACGTGCCGATTTTGCGGCTGTGGCAGAACGAGCAACGGATGTCACAGGTTTAGCCCCTGAGCGTGACGTTGTTGTATCTGGTCTGTTTATTGTGGACACTGCGGAACGCGCCGCGCCGCGACTGGAAACGGCGCCTGTAGTGCTTGGGGTTGCAGATGTTCTGGGTGTCGCCACCGTAGCAGGGCGTCTGGTTGCAGAACGAGAAACCTGATCGTCGATAACAGCTGGGGCCACTTTTCTAACTTCGACAGCTTCGCTTCTGGATGTTGCAGCGGATGCAGATACGCCCCCAGAAATACCGGCGCCACGTGGGTTAGGCGCCTGGGCAGCAAAAACCGTGCCAGACGTACAGGTCAAGGCGATCAGAAAAGAAAAACTTCCGATAAAATTAAATGGATGCTTATTCAAATTTACTTCTCTCTACAACACTGAAATATTCTATTTCCATGTCCATTTTATCATTTTTTGCCCAGGTCAAGCAAGACCAAATTATTCAATACAACAATTTACTGCATTCTTAACCCACCGGCCCAAACGTTTAACTGTTGATTTGTCGTTTGATTTAGACACAGCCTTTTTGGATTCTGCTTTTACCTGTTTGTCAAAAATCTTTTCCATATCCAACTTGCATGCGGTTGATCCGGTTTTCTTGGCACCATCTAAATCAATCAAATTCATATTGATGCCCCAAAACAAAGAATACAAATCATAAGCCTTGCTGAATAAATCACGGGCATCTTCTTTTTTTCCAGCTGCATTAGCTTTGTCGCCAACTTCTTTGATGCGCATGCTGGCAGCCAACAAATGTTTTGAAATACACCAAACTTCGGCGCCATCATGGCCATCGCGATCAACAATACGCTTCATCAATTCGCCGCGCATGCCGCGGGCAACTTCGATCAAGTCATACCAGTCAGTTTGACCGGTCTTGGCACCGCTGAAAAAGAAATGTTCTTCTAATGAAACCAAATTCATCAACGCAATCGTCAGATCTTGATCAGACGACAAATCCAAAGGATTAACCTTTTTGGCTTCGTCCAGTTTCCGGATCATTTCATCCATTGATAATTTTTCAGCTGCTTTTGCCATAGTTTAACTCCTTGCGTTTTATATATAGATGATTGATGCAAAAATTGCGGTTGCAATTAACATGAATGACAAAGGCATAACCACTTTTTGAAATGCAAATTGTGCATGCCCACCGTTGTTGCGTTTGATTTTAATATACCAGCGGGCACCAAAATAAAATGCAAAAGTTCCCACAATGATACCCATCAAGAATTTATCAATTCCCCATAATGTATTTACACCAAATTGTACGCTTGGCATTAAATAAACACAGCCCAATAATGCGTAATAACCAACAAAAGGAACGATTATCTGCCACCAAATATTGTTCACGCCTTTTTTCTTTAACCAACCGGCTGTCCAAAAGAATAAAGACAGAGTCAAACCGCCCGCCCAAATACCTGTAATAACATCGTCAACGCCCAGTAATCTTGCACCTTCCAGGCCCGCGCCAACGGCCACTGTGCAAACAGGACATACAGCCTGAACCGCAGGAATCAGCAGGGCGAAAATACCCAACGAAGATAATAATACCTTTGCAAACTTTTTCATCTAAATATTTCCTTTCTTTTGTAAATGATAGCTAAAATCACAGGGACCGGTCAATATGATTTTATGACACTTTTTGGACACCGCGCATATGGGCTGATCTGGCACGTGGATTTTCTTGCAGTTCTGCTTCAGATGGTGTAAATGTCTTCAGCAATTTAAACGGGGCTGCTTTGACCACGGGCAATCTTGGGTCGCCCGGGCTGGTTGTCCAATCGCGAAATGTTTTTTTTATCAATCTGTCTTCTAATGAATGAAATGTGACACATATACACATCCCACCCTGAACCAACATGTCGGGGACACTGTTCATTGCACGTTCAATTTCGCCCAATTCATCATTTACCGCAATACGCAATGCCTGAAACACTGGGGCGATGTCTTTTGGGTTATGAATTAGATCTTTTAATTCAAAT
>JAIRLP010000076.1 GCA_031259365.1 Rickettsiales bacterium | reverse complement strand
TAGGTGTGGTTTATTGGTCATTTTATTACCTTTATATTTGTGTTTTACAAGCTTCCCATAACTCTGGGAATTCCTTGGTCCCCATCGCCTGTTCTTGAAAGTGTCCATACTTTTCAAATTTATGAACGATAATATTTGGATACAATTCCATCAGCTTTTCTGCAGACTCAATAACACCCGGAACTGGATCGTCAGCGGAAAAAAACATATCAACACGTTCAAATCTGTCGAAAATATTTGGGTCAAAATCCCGTTCGAAATCAAAATAATCATTAGGTAGAAGTTTATTTAAGTTCAAATGAGGCGACAACAACACCAAATGACGCGCTTTGACTTCTGGATTATTTTTTAAATAGCGAAAAAGAAATGTTGCACCGGCACTCCATCCAATTAAACGGGTGTCTTCATCAATTTTGAAGTTTGAAAAAACTTCTAAATCGTCTTCATATTTTTTATCCGGAAACCAGCTGTGAGGAAACAAAGGATTTTGACAGTTAACATCTTCAATATTATATTTTTGTTGTAACCAACCCAACCAATGCCAAGTCGATACTGGCAACAAATGTTGTGCTGCAAATTCTTTGCTGGCATTTATACCATGTAAAATTAAAGCTTTTTTCATATTTTCTTTCCTTTTGTATATTCCAGTGCGGTTAAATCACGCGCTTGACGGAACGTCTTTTTATAAGCTTTAGGTTTCTGATTCCGTAATAAATCAATTGCGGCGTCAGAAGTCAACCACTTTATATCTTGCTTGTTGGATTCAATCTCTCTTAGCTTTGCAGTCAAAATAAAACTGATTTGCTTTAATCCTTCTGCTTTTTTTATCGACACAATTTGACAGATTGGTTCCGGATCAACATCAATAACCGCTTGGATTTCTTCCATTACTTCCCGCACAGCCGCAATCGCATAAGATTCCCCTTCCTCAACCGCGCCACCTGGCAATCTGTATCCTGTTTTTCCGTGGGGACAGAATAACGCAATTCTATCTTGGTCATCCGACAAAATAACATGCGCCGTTACGCGCTGTCTAGTTATTTCTTTTTTGGATACTGGTAATCCCAAAGAATCTTCCGTTAAAACCTTAATAATTGGGATCGTCATCTTGATGTCTTTTATCTTTTAAACCGCTGCATGCAAAACTTGTTCTATGTGGTTGACAATCTTTCCCTGGGAACCTGTTAATTCACGGTTGCTTTTCAAGAAACTAATATGATGTGAAATCCGTTTCAACAGATCTTCGGTTGGTGCATCTGTTATATTTGCCAACATGTCCGCCAATTTAATCGCCAATGCATAATTAGAAAGGGCCAACAGCTTTTTATCCAGATAAGCCTGTTTGCCAATTCTTTCAATTTCTTCTTGGTCATTGGTTAATTCAAAGACCGTATCTGCAACCATACAACCAAATAAATCACACAACTGGTCGCGGGTTGTATCTGTATCTTCCAGACAATCATGCAAGATACACATCGCACAGATATCATCCATGTTTTTACTGTCGTGTTTGTATTTCTTTACAATGGAATAAACATTGAAACAGTGCACGATATAAGGAAGGCCGGATTCTTTTCTGGTCTGGTTCTGATGCGCTTGTTCTGCGAACTAAATTGCCTTAACCGTCTTTTCCATTTTCTCCCCTTTGGTTATTTTTTTAATCCCAAATGTGCATAACCAGCTGCTGTTACCACACGACCACGTGGGGTTCGCTGGATAAAGCCTTGTTGCATTAAATACGGTTCAATAACATCTTCAATTGTATCAGTTGGTTCTGACAAAATCGCCGCCAGATTTTCAATACCAACCGGACCGCCCGCAAAATGTTTGATAATCGCGTTAAGATATTCGCGATCAATTTCATCCAGACCGCACTTATCAACCTTTAACTGGAACAGGGTGGTTTTAATTGTGTCGCCGGAAATAGTTCGGCTGTTTGTTGCAGTGGCAAAGTCACGGGCGCGCTTTAACAATCTGTTTGCAATACGCGGGGTACCGCGGGCACTGCTGGCCAAGGCCAAAGCGCCAGATTTATCAATTGGAATACCCAAGATATCGGCACTGCGCGTAATAATGTTTGCCAGATCTTCTGGCGAATAGAACGTCAAACGCAAATCAATCCCAAATCTGTCGCGCAATGGATTAGATAATAAACCGGTACGCGTTGTCGCGCCAACCAATGTGAACGGCGGCAGATCAATGCGAACCGATTTTGCACTTGGCCCTTCGCCCAGCATGATATCCAATTTGAAATCTTCCATTGCAGAATAAAGAACTTCTTCGATCGCAGTTGGCAAACGATGAATTTCATCAATAAACAAAACATCATTTGGTTCTAGTGATGTCAGGATTGCCGCCAGATCGCCTTGCTTGGTCAACATGGGCGCCGCGGTTGCGCGAAAGTTTGTTCCCAATTCATTTGCGACAATGTGTGCCAGCGTGGTTTTACCCAATCCCGGGGGACCATATAACAAAACGTGATCCATGGCTTCGCCACGAGAACGCGCGCCAGAAATAAACACCGACAAGTTTTGTTTTAAATCAGTCTGACCGACAAAATCCCCAAGACGCTTAGGGCGTATTGACGAAGCAAGCTCGTCTGGGATATTAGGATCCAAAAATCTTTCGTTATTGTCCATTTTACAACAATGTTCCTTCGGCGTTTTCACGACCAACGTATGCTTTCAAGTCATTATACATTTGACGCAAGTCAGCGGGCTGCTCATAATTTTCGGTTGCATTTTTAATACGGATTGTTTCCAAATCAATCTGAGCCTGTTTCTTTAATACCTGAGTTAAATGAGTTGCAAATGATTTTGCATCTTCGGATTCAGCCGCACCCTGGATCAACAAGCCACGATTTGGACGCGGGGATAAAAATGCAAAGTCAGAAACAGATGGGTCAGGGGATATCAATGCAAATCCGGATACTTCTGGGCGACGCATCATGGCCTGTAACACATACCAAGCACCCAACTGATGTCCAGCCAACCAGATCTTGTCGCTGTCTTCGTTATGGTTTTGGATCCAGTCGATCACAGTCGCAATATCCAGCATGTTGTCCGCGGTGGTTCCAATCGAACCTTCGGAATCATTCACGCCGCGATAATCAAAACGCAACACAGAAAAACCACAATCCATAAATGCACGGAATGCCGCATAAGACACACGATCATTCATATGATATTTCTGACGCGGATTACCTGACAAAACAACGGCCAGCGGGGCTGCTTCGTTCGCGGATTTATGATACACAGCATGTAATTTCCCAGATTCACCAGTAATTATAATATCGACCATTTGTTCACCTTCCTTATTTTATACAGTTATAGAACATCTGTGGTAAAGAATTCAAGATAAATCTTATTTATTTCATCAGTATCTTGTGACTGCGTGCCGGGCATAAATTTTATACACCGATTCCCGGCTTTCGCCGGGATACGGCCGGGGCCTAATTTTTGCTTTGACATGATTCCCGCAAATGTTCTAAAGTTTCCTTATATAGGAAAGGTTTTGATATGCAAAAACTCATTTTTACAGCTTTTTTGGGCCTGTTTGTCATAGGCGCGTCCAGTGCAAATAACGGCTATTATGACAACAATAGTTATTATGAAGATACCAGCTTTCAGACAGTATACACAGAAACGCCTGTGCAGTCTTATTATGCTTATCCCGATGATCCGAACTTTATTCCAGAAAACCATTTTATGGAACGTGCAGACAGTTTAAATTACGATCAAAATATCCAAGATGCGCGCCAATTGGAATATAATATGTTTGGTGGCGCACAGTTTACGGACCGCCCGGTTGTTATTTGCCGTGATTTTGGTTGCACGCGTTTGAACGATCGTATCACGCGTACATTCTTGTTCAACAGCCTTTCAAACATGTTTATGATGAATTCTCATTCGCGTGTTTATATCTGCGAAGCCGACCCATTCAACCGCAGCTGTTTGCAATCCGGCATTTCCTTTCCAGTCCGCGCTGGTATCGCAAATGCAATGGTTAAAATTCCAAAAGCAACTGTATCCCAAGTGAATGTATCCACAGGTTTATCCAAGGCAACTGTTGGCATGACTTATGAATTCTTGGTAAATGGTATTGATCGCAGATGTGAGCCAACTGTGATGGATATTGTTGTTCCTGTTAATTCTCAGGCGACTTTGGTTAATCGTGAATTTACGTGCAATATGACATCTGACGGTATGACCAACGTGTCTTTGATGATGAACATTGACTATATTGATTTGGATTATGGCATTATTGGCGGATACTATTCATTTGGGTTGCAGGGGTCAACATCCGGCGGCGGGACAGGTTACGCATTGTTCAAGACCGAATATTCCAACAGCGGAATGAAATTCAAAGCAGCATCCGACAGCGAATACGGCATGCGATCAGCGGTTGGGAACGGAATGCAAACTATCCAGCCCGGAGAATATGCAGTAGAACCAATGCAAAAATAAACAAACGGAGCGAGGGTCAGACTTCAATAAATAATAGGTTCAATGTGCGTAGGGAAAGTCGCACAGTGCAAGGAAAAACGATGCGAGCGTATATGAATACGCTAAGGCGATTTGACGATGCAATGGGTGATTTTACCCGCATTGCGTTGCAACGGCGATAAATTAAATAAATAACTTCGCATTTCCGCTTGTCCGTATAGTATACAGCCTTCGCGAAAACACTTGCTCTTTCTTTAATTTTTCTGTCGCATTGAAACCATTATTTATTGAAGCCTGATCCTAAATCGCCCTTTAATTCTTTAGAAAATTCATTATACTGTAGAACATAAACGGGATATACAATCTAGCAATGAACAAGACGGTTTTGATAATTGATGATGACCATATGCTGCGCAATACCTTGGCCAAAGGGTTGCGATCCGAAGGTTTCGCCACGCTGGACGCCCAAAGCGCCGAAGCTGGGGCCGACATCTTGCAAAAGGTCAAGGTAGACGCCATTGTTCTGGACAGAATGATGACAGGTATGGACGGTCTAGGTTTTCTAAAATCCTTGCGATCCGCGGGTGATCAAACCCCTATATTAATGCTGACGGCTTTATCTGGTCCGGAAAATGCCATTGATGGTCTGTCTGGTGGCGCTAATGATTACCTGGCCAAACCTTTTCAGTTAAAGGAACTGGTATTGCGGCTGAATAACATTATAAAGACATCTGCTGTGGCGGATACCAAACTTCCTGATGGATTAGCGTGCGTTGATAATGAATTCTTTGTGATAGATTCTGGAAATCAACCAAAACTGCTGGGATTATCCGGTGAAGAAAAAAAGCTGATGCAACAGTTGCTGGCGCCAATGGGCAACAGCGCACCGGCCGCACCGATGGTTGCAAAACGCTTGCGGACCAAGTTAAATGGTGTATTATCCAACATAGATATAATAACAATGCGTGGCAAAGGATACAAATTAGTTCAGGTAACACCGCCCGCAAATAAAGGAGAGCTATAATGAAACTGAGACTTATTCCTCGCAGCTTCTTGTGGCGTACAATTTTAATGGTCTTGATCCCACTGATGATTGCGTTGGGAATCGTGGCCAATGCGTTCTTTGGCAATCACTGGACCAGGGTTCATTCAACAATGGCTCGTAATTTGGCCGGTGAAATTACGACGATGGTTAATTTTATGGACCATGGTGACATGGATACAGTGAATACCATGGCTCGCGATCTGGCAATCAATGTAACCATTAATGATAAACTGAACCGTCCTAAAAAGAATGATAATGCTGCGCATGAAACC
>JAIRLP010000085.1 GCA_031259365.1 Rickettsiales bacterium | reverse complement strand
ATCAAGAACGCTTTACCGGTGACCAAAAACAAGAGCCTGATGGCGGCTCGTGGGGTATCTGACGAATCGGGGTTGGAACAGTACATTAAGACAATCCAAAAATTCCCAATTTTAACTGCCCAGCAAGAATATGAATATGCCAGCCAGTGGCAGCAACATCATGATGAAAAGGCGGGTGAAAAGCTGGTTGCAAGTCACTTAAGGCTGGTGGTATCTGTCGCGTATGACTTTCGCAATTATGGTATTCCGGTCGCTGATTTAATCGCCAGTGGGAACCTTGGATTAATGCAAGCATTGCAGAAATTTGACCCCGAACGTGGTTTTCGTTTTTCGACATATGCGATGTTCTGGATCAAGGCTGAAATATATGAAAATATCTTGAATAACTGGTCTATTGTAAAAATTGGCACTTCGGCCAATCAGAAACGCGTTTTCTTCAATTTGTCCCGTGCCAAGAAGGCTTTGGGCATTATGGATAATAATCTGTCTGATGAACAAACAAAGCAGGTTGCAGAATTCTTGCAGGTGCCAGAACATGATGTTACCCGTATGGCGACACGTGTTGGTGCCCGTGATTTATCTTTGAATGCACCGGTTGCGGGCGCAGAAGATTCACGCGACGCATTATCTAATCTGCCAGACAATCGTGACAGTATCGAAGACACAATTGAACAATTACAATTCAAGCGTCGTGGATATGATTTGCTGCGTAAACATTTGGAAGATTTGCCAGAACGTGATCGCGAAATTCTGCGTGCTCGTCGTTTATCAGATCCGGTTGCAACGTTGGAAGTCTTGGCACAAAAGTACGGCATATCACGTGAACGTGTTCGCCAGATCGAAGAACGCGCATATAATAAACTGCGTAATGCTATTTTGACCGAAGTCGCCGCATAAGAATTATCGAACAGGAAAGAAAAAAATGTTTTTTAAAAAAATAAGCATCGTCGCATTTGCAGCAATCTTGGGTGCATCAGGGGCCAATGCATATGAATACAAGTCTGGTAATTCCACTTTTAAAATAAATGCCCAGGGGACAATTGGCGCAATTAATCCAGATTTTGAAGAACCATTATTTATCAATGATTGGCGCGTGCGCGGCGAATACGGTTACGAAATAACCGAAGATCGCAAGTTGGGTCTGATGTATGCGATGGATGCGTTAAGTTACGATGAAGACGAAGTTGCACGCGATGCCTTTTTAGTCTTTCAGGATAAAAGCATTGGTCGCTTTGAAGTGGGATTCACAGATTCTGTTGCAAAGAAAATGGGTCTGGGTTTGCCGGACGTCGGTGGGTTGCGTGTGAACGAATCGCCAATTTTCTATAAAAAAATCAATCCAAACGGAAATGTTATTTCTGATCTGTCTTTGAATACAGACAATTATGTCCCGCGTATCAATTATGTTTCACCATTGAAACAGGGGATGCAGTATGGATTATCCATTGCGGGTATTACCAATCGATATAATTTTGCGACTGATGCAGCAGTAAAAATTCGTAAATCCACGGGTAAAACCAAAACAGCTTTTGCCTTTGGATTATCGTTTATGGATTCGCCAGATAATTACAGTGCTGATCCATATTCAGCGGCGGTGACCGCTGATTGGCGTGCCCAGGTATCCGCCAGCATGAATTTACAATATAACAGCTGGATATGGGGGGTAACCGCCCGTGCGATCTATGATCAGGATCCAATTGGTCCAGCCACCGATGGGATTAATGTGGGAACTGGTATCAGCTATGACTTGTTAAAATATACCTTGTCTGCGTCTTATGTCTTTTCAGATACTGGTATCTGGGACGATACCAAAGATTATCTGGCGCACAGCGCATTATTGTCGTTCCGTTATAAATACAGCGAAAACGCAGATATGTGGATGTCTGTCGGTATAACCACTGATACGCCGTTCTTTGGTGTTGGTATCAGGGGCAAGTTTTAATTAAATTTTATGGAATCCTGTCGCGGGTGCTTCCCACTCGTGTCCAATACACTGCGGGGGCGCCACCGCTTCCATTATTCTCATAAAATTTAATTATGAATATGAAAATTGTTTAATAAAATGCTCAACTGACAAGAATGTAACTTTTTTACATCCAGGTTTATCCCACTGTTGTCATCCCGGCGCAGGCCGGGATCCAGTACTGGGGTTGTTCCAGTTTTAATTCTTGGATACTGGTTTTGATTTCTAAGGCTTTATAGTCATGGCCCCCGGCCTGCGCTGGGGTAACGACCAAAAAGGAGTAAAAAGGTACATTTCTGTCATTTGAGCATAATAAAAAACACCCCAACCGGGGCGTTTTTATTTGTTTGGACCTTTACAACAAGCAGGCAAGCGTTGCGCTGGTATTCTTTAACATAAACCATCCAATGCGATAATTAGTAACATATACCATTATCATGAACAGCGCCAAAATACCAATAACGATCATAACGTTGTGCTTTTTACCCTTCATGCAGTACAAGCTGATGTTGTAGAACAGGAACAAGATATAAGCATCCACAATGATGCTGATAATCCACATAGATGTGCAGTTAAATGCCAACGCATTCAGAACCAAGATGGCTGGGTATATAAAGAATACAGATGCCAAGCCTTTGACCGCAATTTCCCAATCGCGTTCACCGCCAGTGATCTCTGATACCAGCATTAACAATCCAGACAGGATAAACAACAACGCCACGGCCAATACAGGCACAATTATAATCGCAGTGAATACAGAACCAATGGTAATAGTTGCCCCGCCAACCAGGCGCAAAATCAAGACCAGACCACCACCCAGCAAGCCGTACATAAATGCACGCAGCATTGATTCTTCGAGATTACCATCAGCCACTATTTTTGTAAAATAACGCTTTGGCTTTGTCAGAACGTCCCAAATGTGCTTTGTCCACTTCGTCAATTTTTCTTTCATTTTTACTACTCCCCGTTGCTTATTTCTATTTTTGCTTTATAATTACCAAAAAGCAATGAAAAAGTTAGAAACATATCGGATTTATTATGATTAAAGTTACAATAGCAGGAAGACCGAACACAGGAAAGTCAACTTTGTTTAATGGATTGACCGGAACACGTGATGCATTGGTGCATGATCGCCCGGGTGTGACCCGTGATATTGTTCAGGGAAATGTTAAAAATACCGACTGGCAATTGTTTGATACGGCGGGGCTTGAAAAGGCAAAATCCGGCATTGGCTTGGATTCCACAAATATGGCAATGACCGCAATTGAACAGGCGGACGCCATTTTGTTTGTTGTCGACGGTCGTGTTGGTTTATTGCCTGAAGACTTGGATTGGGCGCGTGCGGTCAAAAGAAAAAATAAAGCCAAAGTATTATTGTTGGTGAACAAATCTGAATCAGCAGCGCGATTGAACAATACTCATGATTTTTATAAATTGGGCTTTGGCGAACCGGTTATGATTTCTGCGGAACATAAAAAAGGGTTCGAACAT
>JAIRLP010000110.1 GCA_031259365.1 Rickettsiales bacterium | reverse complement strand
ATGGAAACGTTGGTGAAAAGAAATTCCATACATATTATGCAGAAGCCAATAACATGAAAGGCAATGCCGCACAGAACCTGATCGGTTTGTTGGAAAGCCGTTTGGATGCTGTTGTATATCGTGCAAAATTGGCGCCGACTGTATTCTCGGCCCGTCAGTTGGTCAGCCATGGTCACATCAATGTTAATGGCAAGCGCGTTAAAATTTCTTCTTACCGCGTAAAACCCGGCGACGTTATTACTGTTTCAGAAAAAGCAAAGCAGATGCCATTGGTTGTATTGGCTTTGGAATCAGCTGAACGTGATTTCTGTGATTATGTAAAGGTAGACAGTGCAAACTTTGAAGCAACATACATCCGTATCCCTGCATTCGAAGATGTGCCATACCCAGTACAGATGCAACCAGATTTGATTGTTGAATTCTATTCTCGTTAATACGGGAACCGAAAAAGAAAACCGCAGGCAACTGCGGTTTTTTATTTAACAAACGAATATTATTATCGTCTTTTATATACGACCCCAAAAATATTTCCGCCCTCGGATTCACAGTTCTCGGGCGTATTAAGTGAAACCACATCTTTCCATTTTTGTTTCATTATATATTTACACACATCTTCTGGAATTTTGTACGTCACAATCCAGAAAACACTGGTGTCACCGTTTTCATAGCCTGCGACATATTCTGCACCATACGGGTTGAAAATCTCATATTCTTCGCCTGTTTCTTTGTTTGTTGTATACAATATCACTGGCTGTTCTTTGATATCATGAATCCATTTATCCGTAACCAATCTAGACTTTTCAATATCAGCTATAATCGTTTTACCATGTTCGATGACGGTCAATCGGCGATGGAAAAAGTCGCTATGCTCTTTCATTATTAACGTTGGGGCCATGAATAAAAAAATTCCATAGGCCACGTCTAACCAAAAGATACTTAGTAATCGCAGCAGACCAAACAACCCTTCCATTATTTTGGATACGACCAGCATCTTTTTCTTTTTCAATTCCACACACAGGTCAGAAATATTTTTCATATCTACCTTGGATGGGAAAGCATGCATACCGATACTGATTGCCAGATACATCAGAATAACTTTGAGAACCGCATTTTCAATTTCAAAATAATAAAAGGATTCCGCGACACAGCCCAAAGCAAATGCAATCAAAGAATTCACTATCAGTGGGGCCAAAGATATAAAGAAGTTTGCTGTCAGATTATTCGTTTTTTCATGACGCACATATCCACCACTGGGCGAGAAATATTTAACTTCCAGAACCTTTACCCCAAACAGTTTACAAGCCATTTTGTGGGCCCATTCATGGATAATAACACCCATAAATGTTACTGTCATCATCACCTGTCCTGGAATCATTTATTTCACCTGATATGCTGGTTGATCTAAAAGAAGCCCGTCATCATTATGAGAAACGGCTAAATAATATGGTGCCGATTCCGAATGACCAATCACTGTTACCGACACAATATATGTATATTTACCATTCTTAAATTTATAATAGTGATTGCCACCACTGCCCTCGTATTTAATTTCACCATTATTGATAACCAAATCAGGTTTCTTAGACATATCAGCACCCTTGGGCCAGGATGCGTAACGATATTTATAACCATCCATCTGATCAACTCGGACTTTGAACTTTTCAGTTTCAATGATAAATTCAGGCATTTTGAATTCACGTAAAGATTCATGTAATCCTTGTCTTTCTTTTTCTATGATTACGCGTCTTTTATCCGCTTCGATTTCGGACAAACGATTGAGCGCTCGCAATGCCCCTGAATGGGTTAACCACAAAATACCACGATTAAACATAATCCCGCGCCAGCCAACATCTGCCCAATCTTCATCAATATCAGAATTAACAATCGCCGTCCGCAGATATTCGTCAAATATTTCATCATAACGTTGGATGAATTCTTTTTTATCATTGACCGTCGGCAAAGGATAACTGCGTCCCAATGGAAAGTCTATAACATCCCCAATCTTATCTGGATCATCTGTTTTCACTGCCCGTACAAATTCCACAACAACGTCGCGATATTCTGGCTTGGTAAATTCAGCATATGCTGAACCCCAACAAAACATGGATAAAATCATAATGAACAGACATTTTTTCACACAGTTCCCCTTTGATTTGACAATAGATCATATGATTAGTATAATAATTATTATGAAACAGCACAACTGTATCTTGATTGCCTTTGCATGGTGGCGCTAGGCGCCAGTATTTTTTGCGTATTTTACGCTTTCATTTTCAATACAAACAAACTATTATTGCATTAAGAAGTAAAGGTATCTTATTATGTCAAAAAAGATTATTTTAACCGGAGATAGGCCAACCGGAAATTTACACATTGGCCACTATGTGGGGTCTTTACGCCGTCGCGTGGAATTGCAAAACAGTGGCGAATACATATCATATATTATGATTGCCGATGCCCAGGCGTTAACTGATAACGCAGAAAACCCAGAAAAGGTTCGTGAAAACGTTTTAAACGTAGCATTAGATTATTTGGCAGTGGGATTAGACCCTGCAAAATCTACGATGTTTATCCAGTCCCAGATCCCAGAACTGACAGAATTAACATTTTTCTACAGCAATCTGGTAACAGTTTCTCGTTTGCAACGTAATCCGACCGTCAAAAGCGAAATTGCAATGCGTGGATTTAATCAAAGTATTCCTGCGGGATTCTTGATGTACCCTATTTCTCAGGCGGCCGATATCACTGCATTTGACGCGAATGTTGTGCCAGTTGGCGTTGACCAGTTGCCAGTACTGGAACAAACTTTGGAAATCGTACACAAGTTCAATTCCGTATATGGGGAAACTTTGGTTATGCCAAAACCTATGGTCCCGGAAACAGAACACGAAGGCCGCTTGGTCGGGACAGACGGCAATGCGAAAATGTCTAAGTCTTTGGGAAACACAATTTATTTATCTGACAGTGAAGATGAAATCGCCGCCAAGATAAAAGGAATGTTTACAGATCCAAATCATTTACGTGTCGAAGACCCTGGCAATACCAAAGACAATCCTGTATTCATTTATCTGTCTGTGTTTGCCAAGCCTGAACATTTTGCCGAGTTTATGCCAGAATACAAAGACTATGCAGAAATTGCGGCACATTACGAACGTGGCGGACTGGGCGATGTCAAGGTCAAGAAGTTCTTGAACAAGGTCTTGCAAGACACTCTGCGTCCAATTCGTGAACGTCGTGAATTCTTCGCCAAAGACCCGGATGCTGTTATGGAAATGCTGCGTATTGGATCAATCAATGCGCGTAAAGTCGCCGCCCAAACAATGGCACGCGTCAAAAAGGCCATAAAGTTGGACTATTTCGATGACATGGATGATTCTGCATCTGCCAGAAAAATGTTGATGGATTTGGAAAAAGATATTCAAAAATTAAACAAAATGAAATCCTAGC
>JAIRLP010000044.1 GCA_031259365.1 Rickettsiales bacterium | reverse complement strand
ACCAAAAGTATCCATTGTTGTCACGATAAGCAACGTCGCCTGTGTGATAGAAACCGTCGCGAAAGCTTTTCGAATTCTGTTTCTCGTTCTTATAATAACCCTGGAATAAACCGACTGGGCGACCGTTCTTTAATGAAACGCAGATTTCACCCACTTCGCCATCTGGCACGGGACGACCCTTTTCATCCAATAATTGGACATCCCAACCAGCGGCCGCCATACCCATGCTGCCCGGTTTTGGTTCAATCCATTCATTATTAAACAACATAACGCAGGTTTCAGTCTGGCCAAATCCTTCGCGCAGCTTTACACCGGTTAATTTCAAGAACTGTTCAAAGACTTCTGGGTTCAGTGCTTCGCCAGCGATATCTGCCTTTTTAATAGAAGACAGATCATATTTTGTCATGTCTTCACGGATCAGCATTTTATAAACAGTTGGTGGTGCGCAGAAAGATGTGATTTTGTTTTCAGCAATAACTTTTAATAATTCATCTGCCGGGAACTTTCCGCCAAAGTCATAAACGAATACAGTCGCGCCTGCCATCCACTGGCCATACATCTTTCCCCAAGAACATTTTGCCCAGCCCGATTCGGACAGGGTAAAGTGCAGATCCCCGTCTCCCAAACCTTGCCAAAATACAGCAGTGTTGATATGGCCCAATGGATATGCAAAGTCATGGGATACCATCTTTGGCATATCTGTTGTGCCGGATGTGAAATACAAAACCATCGTATCCGTATTTTTAATATCCACACGTTCCAGTGTTTTTGGGAATGTATCGATTGCAGCTGCGATGTCTGTATTCAAGATTAGTTGAATATTTTTGCCATCAATTGATTCTTGAATCTCATTAATAATATAACCATCATCAAAAGCAACAACATGTTTCACGTCTGCCATCGAGATGCGGTATTTAATATCATGAGCCTTTAATTGATTAGTGGATGGAATTGGCACCCCGCCAATTTTATGCAGCGCCATCATCAGAATCCAGTATTCCCAGCGACGGCGCAAGAACACCAACACTGCATCGTCGCGCTTGATGCCACGACTGGTTAAAAAGTTGGCAATTGAATTTGACATTTCAGACAGCTGCTTGAAACTGAATGTACGTTTTTCACCTTGGTCATTTGTCCATAACAAGGCTGTCTTGTCCGGGGATTCATCCGCCATGACATCTATGACATCGTAACCGAAGTTAAATCCTGCTGGTACAATCGGCGAACCATTTTTTATATAATCATCGTAACTGTCGAACTTGTCTTTTTTTAAAAACTTAAGAGCAAACATTTTTCCTTTCCTTTTATTTTTTCTGCGCAAATTACCTTGTGACATACCTTTACCATTCCATGCGCAAGGCACACTATGACAGATAATTTTTTAGATAAAAGTAAAAATCATCTTATAAATGACCACTTGCCCCATTGAAAATAAAAAAGAAATGCTTATGGCGCGGTTTTAATTTATTAATTATTTTCAATGTTTACCTATGTGCCGGTTGACTTTTAGGATAGCGGCAAATATAATCAGGTTACTTAAAAAATGACTAATCCCAGGCTTTGACATGAAGAAAAAGAAATCTAAAATCCTGACCAGCAAGTTGCTTGTTCAATTTATTGTCGGTATTGCTGTCTTGGTTATATTGTTTGGCGTTTATGCGCTGGGCATTCAATCCCCCATCCGGGAAACTGTATTTTATAAAGTAAGTCCAGGCGCAAATATATCTGCCGTGGCCACAGATATGAATCGAAAAAATCTGATCGTTTATCCATCTTTGTTCAAGGCGTCTGTTATGCTGCAGGGCAATCGTATCCAAAGTGGTGTCTATGAATTAAAGAAAGGCGCCAATATTTATAAGATCAGCAAAATGTTACGCCGTGGTGATATCGCATCCACCGCAGTTTTGATCCCAGAAGGAATGACAGTAAAACAGATCAAGAACCTGTTAATGGATAATGATACTTTGGCGGGCAGCGTGGATTGTGTACCTGTGACCGGTTCCGATAAACCTAAGCCAGTATGCGATTTAAAAGAAGGTGATTTATTCCCTGATACTTACCGGGTGCCACGCGGTATGGATCGTTTAGCGATCCTGGAATTATCCAGAAAAAAGATGGAATCGATTCGCGCGGGCTGGAATAATTCAGGTAAACCAATGCCATCGCCCCTGAAATCTTGGACCGAAGTTATCACGTTGGCATCTATTGTTCAGAAAGAAACACCAAAAGTATCTGAAATGCCAATCGTGGCCAGTGTCTATTTGAATAGATTGAAAAAGAAAATGAAATTACAGGCAGATCCAACTGTTGTTTATGCGATTACAGAGGGACTGGGTGATATGCGCGGCAAGGCTTTGTTTACAGGCCACCTGAAAACCAAGAACCCTTATAATACATATATTAACTATGGGCTGCCGCCGGCACCAATTGCGAATGTTGGACGTCATGCAATATCTGCGGTTTTAAATCCAGCTGATACCAACTATCTGTTTTTTGTGGCAGATGGGCAGAGTGGTCATAAATTTGCGCGTTCTTATGAAGAACATCAAAAGAACCGCGCTGATTGGCGCGAAATAAAAAAATCTTTAAATTCTAACAAAGATTCTGGCAGTACGGTTCAGAACTGATCATTATGGTTTTTAATAAGTATTCTGTTTAATCATTAGGGGCTGATATGTTTAGCCCCAGAATTTTGCAGGCTATAACGTTTTTGTCATTTTGGGATTATGTCCGAATCCGAATCGCGGACTGCTGAAGGGTAGCATGATTTTCAATACTTTGCAAAAATCTTTTCCCTTGAAAGTATTCCCATCCAATGGCAGAATCGTTGTAACTAGAAATATCTAGTCTCAATTCATAACTATAAAGAAAGGATAGAGTATGAAAAAATTAGCTTTAACATCTTTGGTGGCTTTGTTTGCGGTTCCAGCAATCGCAAGCGCAAATGTTATCAACGATAATCCTATGTATCGTCCAGATGCAGGTCAGTTCTACAGTATAACAACAATCGCTTCTCATTCAGAAAATACAAACGCATGGGCTTTGGGTGAACAATTCGGTTATGGTATCACAGATAAATTGGCAGTAATTGTTGGAACAACACTGTCACAAGCTGATACATTTGACGAAGCTGCTTGGAATGATATGTCATTCGGTTTGAACTATCGTTTCTTTGAACAAGGTAATATCAAAGCAGACCTGTTTGGTTCTTATGCTTTGGGCGAAATCTGGGGTGATCATGCATCATTCTTGGATAAAGATTTGACAAACTATATATGGACTTTGGGCGCACGCGTCGGTTATGTTGCAAACGATTGGACAGTTGCTGGTCATATTGCAATTGATTACGTTGGCGCAGAAACCTTTAACTGGAGCGATGAAATCATTCACCGTGTTCGTTTGGGCTTGAATGGTCAATACTTGATCAACAACGACTGGAACGTAGCGGCTGGTGTTGAATATGCAGGTATCACAGAATCATGGGCTAATGACAATGGTGTCTGGACAGGCACAGTTGGCGTTAACTACAGCATTGATGCTAATAAATACGTCGGTGCATTCGCAGGTTGGGAAATGGAACATGCAACAGGCGATTGGGAATTCGAAGACGGATTTACATTCGGTGCTAAATTTGGAATTCAATTCTAAATTGTTAAAATCCTAAAAAACCTGGCAATTGCCGGGTTTTTTAATGCTTTCTTTTGTTTAAAACAATTCAGGAAAAGCTTCCTTTTGCGGCTGGGCCCAATCTCTAATATAATATCTATCAACTGGACTTGGTTGTTCGGAGAGAAAGACCTTAAATAAGGAAGAACATGAATCCGAGTGTATAAATGCACCGTGCGGAGCGTTATTAGCGACAAGCGGCTGTATGCATCACAAGGATCCATCGGATTTCTTGCCTCATCTTTAAACCTAGGGAGAAAACAGATGAAAAAAATAGCTTTAACATCTTTATTGGCTGTATTTGCAATTCCAGCAATTTCTGGCGGTGCGAATGCAGCAGTGGAAGAATATGGTCATTGGAGAGTAAGAATGGATGGTAATCCACTGTACCGTCCGATGGAAGGTCGCGCATACAGCATGACCAGTTTTGAAACAACTTCAGATTGGGACTATTTCTCGTTGGCTGAAGAAGTCGGCATGGGTATCAGCGATACTTTGGCATTTTCCTTCAAAACATCAGGTTCTTATGATTCTTCTGATGAACCAAGATACGGAACAAAATATAACTGGGATGAAATCCAGTTAGGTTTGTCATGGCGCTATGTTGATGAAGGTCCATGGGTTGCTGACTTATACGGTAAAGGTCAGATCTTGGGCAGCACAGAAGATGGCATTAAACCACAGGCTTGGAATTGGACAGCTGGTACAACATTTGGCTTTATTGGTTGGGATCGTTGGACAGTTGCCTTCACTGCGCAGGCTGATTATATGACAAATGCACGTGGCGACTTCAGTTTGGATGCGTGGGGAATGAAGGTTGCAATGGATGGACTGTTTAACTTTGACGAACATTGGAACATCATCGGTGGCGTTAACTATAACTTTAACTTGGATGAAGAATATTATAACAATAATCCTTTGAATGTTAAGTTGGGCGCAAACTATAATTTTGACGATTGGTCATTCTTGGGTGTATATGTTGAAAAAGACATAAAGAACGGATTCAACGTTAACCCAATGGCTATTGGCGCACGTTTCGGTATTGATTTTTAATAAAATTAATATAATGCCGCATCTGCTGGCGTTCAATTCCGGTCATGTATGTCCAATACACTTCCTGCATTGAACGCTTCGCATCTGCACCATTCTTTTAATTTTATCGTATAATTTATTTTAAAAATCTGGGGACGCCCAGGTTTTTTATTTTGTCTAACAGCAAAGCAATTTTACACATTATGTATATATGGATAGTTATGGACAAATTGTACAAAAATATTTGTTTGCCAGACATTTTTATTTGTCTTGTTCGTAAAGTCTAGGATTTCCTATGTTTTCTCATATTTTTTCCTAGATTTTTCTTGACAACCTTGGGGATGAAAGTTATAGTATGTTCGCTTTCCGTGTAATCAAGGAAAGTATAAAAGCACAGAAAACTGCGGAATTTGACAGATTTATAATCACGTGAATCACGTTGAAATAAGTCTGA
>JAIRLP010000052.1 GCA_031259365.1 Rickettsiales bacterium | reverse complement strand
CACCCAGACCTGCACCCACTGTACGTTCTTCGACCACGGCCAATGGTGCTGGTAATGCACCTGAACGCAACAACACAGCCAAGTCTTTGGCACCCTGTAACGAGAAGCCACCAGAAATTTGACCACGACCACCAGGGATCGGTTCACGAATTGTCGGTGCGCTTAATACTTTGCCATCCAATACGATTGCAAATCATTCGTTTACGTGTTCTGTTGTTAATTTTGCAAATTTACGCGCGCCCGTTGAATCAAACACAGTTGTTACAACTGGCTGATTGGTTCTGTCGTCCAAGTTTGCTTGGGAATCCTTTAATGAATCACCAGACACTTCGATACGTGTATAAACAGGAATCATCTGCCAAGGCGCTTCTTGTAAAGGCAAGTATTCTGTACCACTTGGCGCACGACCCGATGCGATCTGTTCTTGGGTCACAGTTTCGTTAACCAGATGGAAACTCATCTTTGCGGTCTGACCAATCAAATCTTTGATACGTTCTGGATTATCAACACCTGGCAATTGTACCAAGATATATTTACCACCCTGTGTTTGGATAGATGGTTCTTTGGTACCCAAGGCATCAATACGACGACGCACGATTTCAATACTGCGGGCCAAAGCATCGCGTACCATTTCTGCTTTTTGTTTTTCAGAATAAGAAATTGTGATTGTATTGCCTGATGAATCAATATCAACACCGCTGCCCAGTTCGCTTTTCAAGCGTCCCTTGGCACGTGATACTTCTGATTCTTCACGAACAATTAAAGACACTTTGCCATTTGAATTGCGCAGATCAGAAAAACGGATCACACCCTTTTCACGATTGATCAAAGCACTGCGTGCACCGTCATATAATTGTGCAGCTTTTTCTTGGAACATAACATCTGTATCTACTTCCAACAACAGCTGGGCCCCTCCCTTTAAGTCCAGACCCAAATTCACAGGTCCGATCCAAGATGGAAAATATTTACCTGTAGATGGTGCAATGGTTGGAACTGCCAGCAACACACCAAACACAGCAACAAATATTATCGCTAGTTTTCTAAACATACTTTTTCCTTATTTTTCAATTCCCGCCACGGCGTTTTTATTGACTTCGATAACAACGCCTTTTGAAATTTCCAGTTTGACGGATTTTTCATTAATTTTTTTGATTGTGCCATAAATGCCAGCTGCCATAACGCGGTTACCCACTTTCATTGAATCCAGCATCTGTTTGTATTCAGCCATACGTCTGCGATTTGGATGTATCATAAAGAAATAAATAATAGCAAAGATAACCAAGCAATAGACAACCAGTTCCCATGTATCATTTTTTGGGGCGGTGCTTGCTGCATTACCTACTACTTCTACGACTTCAGTGTTCATGCAAAATCTCCTTTGATTATGGGAAAAGAGTAGTAAAAAACCTGGCTTAAGTAAAGTAAATAAATACTGATTTCCGCACCCTTTTGTGTTCAAAAGCTGGATTGACAAATCAAACACAATTGTCTAATATGATTATAATTCATAAGGATGAAAAATGAATAAGATACAAATTTTTTCTGGCACCGTTGTGAAACAAATCAGTATTAACCTGCGATGCAATCGCCCAAGAATGCCAAGACAAGTTGAATTTTATATCCTTGATGGGTGCAGATTGGTTGCATTAGAAAATGATCAAAAAACCAAAGACTTTACAATCCCATTGGGGGCAAGTGTTAAAGCTTTTCAAAATATTGGAACAGCAAAAGCGACGTCGTGGAAAGCGGCAAAAGAACAAAAACGTTAAATACGTTCAAACATTGCGTCTAAATCAGAGATTTTAATAACTCTGTAAACCAGTCACCGGTATACCTAGTCTACCAATTCTATTTTGCCGACAACGTTATTATTAAAACTTTCTAATTCTTCGGCTGGAATCCACAATTCAAGACATTCTTTATCCCCAACACAATGAACTTCCCATTTGGCTGCATAATCCGAATTTAATTCAAATCTAACAATATAATTGTCAGTATTCCAAGAACCAACTTTTCTGGCATAGTTTTCATTCAACACCGGATAAAAGATGGGTTGTTCTGGTAATCTTGGTGGAAACTTGGTCATTCCACTTTCAATAATTAAATCTAATTCCTTTCGTCCAACTGGTCTAAAAAGTAACATTATTTTCTTCCTTGGTTAAAGGGGATTTCTAAATACGTTCAAACATTGCGTCTAAATCTGTCATTTTGATAATTCGGTATACTGGACGTCCATGATTGCATTGACCTGCCCGTTCGGTGTTTTCAATATCGCGCAGCAATGCATCCATTTGGGCATAATCCAAACGTTGGCCCGCACGCACAGAATGATGACAAGCATAATTCGCCAGCTTTAAATGTAATTTTTCATGTAATTGAGAAGAATGACCGTGTGCGGCGACTTCATCTGCAATATCAGACAATAATTTTTGCCAATTCATATCCCAGTCAGCTGGCTTTTCAAAAATCGCAATCGCATCATCACCAAACTGGTCAATGGTTAATCCGCAGTTTTTCATTTCATCCTTGATAACCAAAACAGCATCCACCTGTTCTGGTTTCATATTAATCACAATTGGTGTTAATAATGGCTGTACTTTGATGGAATGATTGCGCAGCGATTCGTAAACTATTCTTTCATGGGCGGCATGTTGGTCAACAATAACAAAACCCTGTTCACTTTCTGCGATGATATATTTTTTACCATATTGACCAATCACACGACCCAATGGTCTATCATGAATTTCATTGTCAGAATTTACCGGTGTTTTTGGTATAAAATCATTGTTTCCACCGGCATTCAAGGTATCAAAAAAGGCCGGTGCACGTGAACGCACCACACTGCCATTATCCTTGAATCCCATCAAAAAAGATGCCTGATGTGGGGCAGGAATAAATGGTGTCTGGCCCGTTTCATCATGTAAAGATTCTGTGAATGAATCGATCATTGTTTTAGATAAAACACCACGTAATGTTCTGATAATAAAACCACGGACACGAGATGGTTCCAAGAAATGGACTTCGGTTTTTGCTGGACTGACATTGACGTCAATACTGCGCGGATCCAATTCCAAATACAAAGCACATAATGGAAATTCCCGCGCATGCATAACATCCATGTATGCGGCGCGTAATGCGCCAACCAAGACCTTGTCTTTGACCGGTCTGCCATTTACAAACAAGTATTGATCAATTGATGAAGCGCGATGAAAAGTTGGTTCAGAAATAAATCCACGTAATGATAATGCACCCGTTGAATTTGATGTATCGGATACTTCCAGCATTCTGTCGCGCACTTCTTCGCCCATAACGGAAATAATGCGCTGGGCCAATGTTTGACCTTTGGGAAAACGCCAACGATTATTTAATGTAAATCCAACATCTGGACGCGACATAGCCAGGCGTTTAACCACTTCAACCACAGACATAATTTCAGCGCGATCTGTCCGTAAAAACTTTAATCTGGCTGGTGTTTTTGCAAATAAATTGACCACACGGACGCGGGTTCCTGCTTCCCAAGAAGATGGTTTAATGTCCCCTGTTGCACAATCCAAGCACCAACCATGGGGTTCTTTACCATTGTATGTATCAATGGTCATATCCGATACAGATGCGATTGATGGCAAAGCTTCGCCCCTGAATCCCATATAATTGATATTCATCAAATCGTCGTCTGGTAATTTTGATGTGGCATGACGGGTAATACTTTTTTCCAAGTCTTCGCGGGACATCCCACCGCCATTATCAATAATACTTATTAATGTGCGTCCGCCATCAGTCACATCAATCATGATTTGATCAGCCCCTGCGTCCAGCGCATTTTCAACCAATTCCTTGATCACACTGGCGGGACGTTCCACCACTTCGCCAGCAGCGATTTGATCAATTAAAAAATCTGGTAATACGCGAACGGACATCCTGCAGCCTTTTTATTCTTTGAATTTCACTTCCAAAATATCGTATTCCCTTGATCCACTTGGCAGACGAACAATACAAGTATCACCTACGCATTTACCAATCAAAGCGCGACCCACCGGCGATGTACAAGAAATAATATGTTTTCCATCAGATTCAATATCCGACAAGATGCGACACTGCATAATATTGCCATCTTGATCTTCGGCGACAACGCGCGCACCAAACACAACACGGTCACCAGACAAATTATCTATATCTACAATGGCCGCGTTCGAAATCGTTTCTTCAATAAAGCGGATACGCTTATCAATGATACGCTGTTTTTCGCGTGCCGCGCTGTAATCTGCATTTTCAGACAAATCACCCAAAGAACGAGCCCATTGAACAACCTTTAAGATTTCTGGTCTATCTGCTTCTTGTAGCTGTTTAAGTTCTTTGATAAGGGCGTCAAAACCCGCGCGCGAAATCGGCTTTTTTTCCATTTTGGTCTTCCTATTGTTTATAGACAGTATTCATTTTAATTTTGCAATTGTCAATTGAACAGGCTATACTGCCCTGAATTGTCTACATAATATACTAGATGCGTATTTTGACCAGATTTTTGATGGGCAGATTTTTTTCCGGCGTGGGCACAGTCCTGCTGGTTGTCTGTGGCATTATTTTTGCCATCACATTTGTTGAAAGATTGCCATCAAACCCATCAGCTGGGGCCGCTTTGCTAGAAGCTTGGGTGCGTTTAATGGAATATATCCCATTGTTTTTACCTTTGGCAGTCTTTATGGGAACACTGTTTGCCAGCTATAAATTAACTAAATCAACTGAAAACATTATTGTATCCAGTGCTGGTCTGTCCCCATATCAAGCGTCCAAGCCGTTTTTGATCGGATCTTTTCTAATTGGGTTATTGGCAACAATGGTTATAAACCCCTATTCCGTTGATCTGTCTTCCAAGAATATCAGCGCAGACAGTCTGAAGCTGGTCGATGATACGATTTGGCTGCGTGAATCTTCTGAAAATGGTTTCATTACCCTGAAGTCTCAAAATGTTAGTGTTACAAATGATACACTTATGTTCAAAGACGCAACCGTATTTATTCAGACACCAGACTTTAAATTAAGCGAGCGCGTAGAATCAGACGAGATTACATTATCCGACAAAGGTCTGAATGCGAAAAAGGCCAAGATCTGGAATGACAAAAGCCATCAAAAGATTTTACCTTGGCATGCAAATACTTTATTGAACCCAAAAACTGTATTGGATAGATATCTACAACCAAGCCAGATCTCATTCTGGGAACTGCCATCATTTATTGAAAAGATGAGTAAGATTGGCGCCCCTGTACGCGGCCACTTGGTTCAATTCTGGACATTACTGTTTATGCCATTGACCATGATTGCAATGACTGTATTGGGTGTTGCATTCTCGCAAACCAGACAACGTCGTAATTACAGTTTCGGGATCAAGTTTGGGACTGGAATTATCACCTGCTTTGCATTATATTTCTTAACGAACATGTTTAATGCATTGGGCGCAACAGGCACATTACCAACACTGTTGGCGGTTATTGCACCACCGTTGATCATTATCGCGGCGGCCGGCGTGTTTATTTCAAGTTTTGATACAGCTTAGAAATAAAAATAAATAGGTAAATAAAATGCCACTGAAGAAGAAAAACACAACACGTAATAAAATTATTATTTGGACAGTTATTGCCATTATTGTGGTGCTGATGATTGTATCATTTTCACCATTACAACACACCACCGAAATCGTGTTGTTCGGTTAATATATGAACTGTATCGAAATCTTTTTAGAAGCCTTGTCTGCTGAAAAAGGTCGCAGTGCCAAAACCTTGGAAAGTTATGGCAGTGATTTAATTCAGGCACAAAATCACTTGGGTGACTTAACTGATGTGACGGCCAGTGCATTACAATCCTATTTGGCATCCCTGCCTGATAAACCAACATCAGTTTCCCGCAAAGCAAGTGCCCTGCGGGGATTTTATAAATTTTTGATGTTGGAAAAGATTATCAAGGTAAATCCATCCATGGGATTAGAATTACCAAAACGTCAAAAAACATTACCTAAGTTTTTATCAATTGAAGAAATTGATTTGTTAATATCCAGTACCGGTGACATTAAAAATTCGATCCGCCTGCGCGCAATGATCGAATTGCTGTATGCGTCGGGTTTGCGCGTGTCCGAATTGTGCGAGTTACCCGTTACAGCCGTCCTGGGGGATAAATTACTAATCCATGGCAAAGGCGCAAAAGAACGTCTGGTGCCTATGCATGAATCAGCCCAAAACGCATTGTATAAATGGTTGGAAATATCGCAAACAGATACCCCAAAGACCAAGGGCGTAAAATACGTTTTCCCATCCAACAGCCAAACAGGTCATATCACACGTGATGGCTTTTTCAAGATATTGAAAAAGTGCGCGGTCCTGGCGGGCATTGATCCACATCGTGTCAGCCCACACGTGTTGCGCCATTCATTTGCTTCGCATTTGTTGGCGGGCGGTGCAAATCTGCGTGCAATTCAAACAATGTTGGGCCATGAAGATATTTCAACCACACAAATATACACACACGTCTTGCCTGATAAATTGCGAGATACCGTTGAACACCATCATCCGTTGGCTGGTCGAAAACAAGAATGACTTGAAATTGCTCAAAAAAAACCTATATTCATTCCCAAGGCTGTAGATAAATGGAAAAGTTAAATGATTAAGAAATGTGACCACACAGGATGCACCAAAGCAGGAACTTGCCGTGCGCCAAAATCCCGTGATTTAAAAGACTATTGGTATTTCTGCACTGATCATGCTGCGGAATACAACAAGAATTGGAATTTCTATGCCAATATGACGGCGGAAGAAATCGAAGCGGATTGGGAAAAACAAACCTTTGGCGCCCCTTTAAAAGAAAAGGAAACAGCGAACAAGGATGCCAAAGAATACGAACAGTTTATTCACAGTTTTATATCTGGTCGAGCAATGTTTGATTTGACACCAAAACCAAAATCTTTGCCATCCAAGATTGTCGCTGCATTAAAAGTTTTGAATTTGCCTATCAGCGCATCATGGCGTGAAATCGCTGCTAAATATCGCGCAATGGCCAAAGAATTACATCCTGATACGGCAAAAAATAAAAAAGATGCATCTGCTGCATTTGCCAAGGTGGCCGACGCATACAAGACTTTGCAAACTTATTACAAGAAATAGAAAATCCGGGCAAACCCGGATTTTTATTTTAATAGTTCCCACTACAATAGGAAATACATTCATATGGATTTTCTGGATTGTATTGACTATTACTCCAATCTAAGAAAGATTTTGACGTGCATTTATTATTTTGCCATTTACAAATTGGGGTGCCACTAAGAGGTCTGCCTGAACTTGCTGATGAATTACCAGCAAAGACATAATATTCATTCGAACTTCCTTTCTTTTTACAAAATACGCCAGAACCCGAATTATTTTCCATATTTGCATTCATCAGTTCATCCATTCTTCTTTTGGCATCCTGTATGCTACCGGTGACCTTTTCGCATACTTTATGATCCTGAACATAATCATAAAGGACTAGATTTTGATTGGCAGTATATGCCAGATAATTCTTTTCGCAGCTATCACGATTTTGTCTAGAACAGAAATTTGAATAGTTTAATCCCGAATCAAACAACAATCTATTTGGGTCAGCCAACAAACACAAAGGCTTTGCACCTGCTTCTTCAGATGGCAATGCAAACATTTCATATCCGTTATCGCATTTAAGGAAATCTGGTACTCGTCCTGGTGAAACACGTCCATCATCTTGCCAGCCACTAATCATCCCTTCACCGCAAGATAACAAGAAATCATTCTGCCATTTTTGATAGCCAGAACCATTTTGAAAAGTACATTTTTTCATACAATGTTTATGTGTTCCATATTGTATTAAATCAAACTCGGAAACACATGATTTTATTTCACAAGTTTTTCCAGGGTTTACCCATTCCTGAACATTTGGATTCCAGTTATAATTAAAACACCATGCGCATCCATAATCAGTAGTTTCTGCACCACGTGGACAAATTCTTCTATCCCACAAATCTTTACATTCTTGTGATAATTCTTTATTAGCATCACGCGTACACTCAAATCCAACTTGACCAGAATTCCCTGCGCCTTCGCATGAATGCCCATTTTTATCCCACCACAAATACTCCATACAGCTGTCCAGTTTATTGACCGCATCAGAAATTGATTTTTTGGAAGATGCTGCCATCGCTATGCCAACACCACTGGCGACTGCAGCCGTTCCGGCGGTAATGTTTGACGCCAAGTTTAATCCTTTTTTTTCGCCCACAGAATTTACATTCTGAATACCACTGGTAACAGCACTGCCGACACTGGCAAAGACACCAACCGTTTGAATTGTTTTGGCATTCTTTATCTTCTTGGCCGTGTTAGACATTTTTGATGCGAAACTTCCTTGATTACAGTTTCCTGAAATTTCCATCATCGGATTATTGCTGCGTCCATCCAAACGAGCTTGCATGGCAACTTTGTTAAATTCAAAGGCAGCTTTTTGCAATCGGGTTGCCTTGTGTGCGGCTTCATTTAATTGTTTCTGAACCCCGTTGATAACACTGACCGATACAACGCCCGCAATAGCACCACCAGCCGATTCCCCCATTCTTATCCAGTTATAAGTTTGCATTTTTTGCTTGTCATCGGCCGTTGCATCCGTTAGATAGCCTAGCATTGCTTCACGGTCAGCGGTTTTATCTTTGCTGGCATGAAAATTAGCCGCCAAAGAAGTACAGCTGATATCTTGTGTTACGCCCTGCTCGGTTTCAGTTACATAACTGTCTGGTTTTTTGGATTTGTCTTGTTCACAATCTTTGATGAATTGCCTATCAAAGCGTGTGATTAATTCTGCATCAGATAATTTCTCTAAATCAGCCGTCGCGGCTTTAACTGATTTGCTGTGCTGAACACCTTTGA
>JAIRLP010000050.1 GCA_031259365.1 Rickettsiales bacterium | reverse complement strand
GAAACCAGGGTGGTGGTGGTGGATTCTGCCAACAACCGCGTTTCTGATTTCGATGTGGAAACAACGACCAAACCACAAATCAAAGGCAATATTTATCTGGCAAAAGTTATTCGCGTAGAACCGTCATTACAGGCGGCGTTCGTGGATTACGGCACCGGAAAGAATGGATTTTTGCCTTTTTCAGAAATACATCCAGACTATTATCAAGTCAGTGCTGAACAGAAAAAAAAGCTGTTGGAATTGGCACATGCTAATATCGTAGATGACGATGATGACCCAAACGATGATGACGAAGTCGCAGAATATGATGACGTGTCAGCGGGTGAAGATAACAAAGAATTTGCCAAACGTGCCCGTGAATTTAAGATCCAGGATGTTGTTAAACCAAAGCAGATTTTGCTGGTCCAAGGTGTAAAAGAAGAACGTGGTCAAAAGGGTGCTTCTATGACAACTTACTTGTCATTGGCGGGCCGTTTTGCCGTTCTGATGCCAAATTCCCGTAAACGCAACAGCTATGGTATTTCCAAAAAGATTTCTGATAAGCCAGAACGTGCCAGATTGCGTGAAATCTTGCATGGACTGAAAATCCCAAAGGGTATGACCGTTGTGTTGCGTACAGCTGCATTTGGCGCAACGTCGGCCGATATTCAGAATGACTATGATTACTTGGTGGGTCTGTGGAACGAAATCCGCAAGACAACATTTGAATCTGTGGCCCCGATTACAATTCATACCGAAGATTCATTGTTGCGCCGCATTGTCCGTGACTTTTTGTCAGACAAAGAAGATACGTTGATTATCCAAGGTGAAGCCGCTTATGACGAAGCCAAAGCTAATTTCCAATCTATGTATGGCCGTGCCCCTAAGAAGCAGCTGGTACTGTACAAAGATGTTGCCGTGCCATTGTTTGTAAAGGCTGGTGTTGAAAAGCAGCTGGAAGGCTTGCATGGACCCTACGTAAACTTGCCATCTGGTGGTTCTTTGGTTATCAACCAGACCGAAGCCATGGTGACAATCGACGTGAATTCATCCCGTGCGATCAAAGAAAAAGATATTGAACAAACAGCTTTGAACACCAATCTAGAAGCCGCAGAAGAAATTGCATTACAATTGCGCCTGCGTGATTTGGCGGGTATCGTGGCCATCGATTTTATCGATATGGAAGAAGAACGCAATAACCGCAAACTGGAATTGAAAATGCGCGAAGTAATGAAGCGTGACCGCGCCAGAACCCAGGTGGCCAAGATCAATAACTTTGGTGTGTTGATGTTGTCCCGTCAGCGTTTGCGCAGCAGCTTTATGGAATCTTCATATGTCCAGTGCCCACATTGCTTGGGTGCGGGTATTGTGCCATCAATTCAGACTGCGTCAATTATCATGTTCCGTCATCTGCAGGAAAAGCTGTTGGCAAAATCTGCCCAAAAGATCATTATGACAGTTCCAACAGACGTTGCGATTTATTTGTTGAACCACAAAAAATCCGAATTGTCTGATATGGAATTCAAGTTCGAAACTGAGATCGTTATTGTTGGCGATGACAGCATGATGAGTATTGAACAATATTCAATCCAGCGTGTTGCCCCTGAATCCGCCAAGACAGAAGATATCTTGGGGGCCCATAATCCATCCACGGATGCGAAAAAGAAAAGCCCACAGCATGTTGAAGCCAAAAAGACAACCATGAATGCACCGCGTCATAAGCGTCGTAAAAAGCAACAGCCTAAGAAGCCTAAGACTTTTTTACAAAAGTTATTAGGTGAATAAAATAAAAACCGGACAATCGTCCGGTTTTTTGTTATTCAGTTTACATCTTATTTTGATGATTTAGTTTTGATGTTCTGTTTTAGTACAGAATCTATAATGGAATTATACAAATCACGTTCTTCAATTGTATCGAAGGTGACTTTACCTTTTCTAATAGATTTCTGCCCTCTTTTTAACAATTTGAATAGGCCAGGTGTTTCAGATGCCTTTTTATAAATTTCGTTGGCCTTATTTTTTTCATTGTTATCAAACTGACGATAAACAACCTTACATTTTGTATTTTCTTCATCTCGTATAGCCGGAGCTGCGGTTGCTAAAACTTTTTCTTGCCATTCCTTGGCTTGTTTTTGTGGATCGATATTTTTAACAGCTTCTGTTAATCTTTTGTGTTCGCATCACAGATGTGAACATGTTTGAGCTCCTTAGTTTGTACTAATTATAGTCCAAATATTTTATTTATCAACATGAAAATGAAGAAAAGAAAGCTTTTGGTTTAAAAGTACCCGTTGGGGGGAGCTAAAGGGGATTAATCAGGAAATGCGACGTATCGGTGCTTTATTTCGTTCCTTTGCCGTGCATGTTCTGATAACTGTGGATCAATGAAATCGTATTGTTATAGACACCCATCGGTTTTTTAGGCTTTTTGATGATTTTGTTTAATGTTTTATCAGAACCTGGATATTCATTAACCAAGGCAGCAATGTTTGCAATCTTTTGTCTTTCTTGGTTTATTTCGTCAGTTGGGGTGTTGGTGATTTGGTACAGCTTGGTTTTAAAGTCGTTTTCAACCGCTTTGCGTTCATCGTTGATATCTTCGGTCAAGATGCTGCTGGCAATTCCCAGATAAATCAAAATAATGCTGCCAACTTGCTTGGCCATCAAAGAAACGCCCGGCAAAATAACATCATTAAATGACGCTGAATCATCCAAAAAATCAGGGATCAGGCAATACGCAGTGCCCGCCACGCCCGCTCCCAAAACGGTCAGTCCGGCGGTTAGTCTGGTATTACGTTTTCTGCGAAGTTTGTTTAAATCTTGGGTCATAAAAGTGCCTTTTTATGTATGGAATTAATGTAGGTCAAAAGGCCATCCTTTCAAGATAAATGTATTGAATAAATGCCATATTTTTACTATATATTTTAAATAGATGAAAAAAGAACTGTTTGATTTCTTAAATACGGACCTGCAATTTATCAAAGGCGTGGGGCCAGTCTTGGCGTCCAGATTTAATGATATATTGGGTGGGCGCAGGGTCTTGGATTTTTTATTGCATAAACCGTCCTATGTTCGTTCTCGTGAAATTATTGATGGGGTATCTGTTGCGCAGCCGGGTGACATTATCACTGTGGAAGTCATGGTCAAGGCTCATAAACAGGGGCGATCATACCGTGGGCGTCGTGCGCCAACCCAGATTGTGTGCAATGACCATTTGGCTGGCAACGTCACGATACAGTTTTTTAATTCCAGCTTTTTAGATTATTGGTTGAAAAAATTACCAATCGGCGAATGGCGTATTGTCAGTGGCAAGGTTGAATTCAAAAGCAATGGCGATGCGATTATCAATCACCCTGAATTTATCGAAACGCCTGAAAATGCTGACAAGATCCCAGCCATACAGGCTGTGTATCCAGCGGGCGAAGGTGTTACCCAAAAATCATTTGCAAATGTGCGTGATCAGATTTTTGCCATTCTGTATGAAAAACAACATCTGTCTGAAAATGATCCAGAATTGTTTGAATTCTTTTCTGCGTTGCATCAGGTTCATTTTCCGACCAGTGCAGAAGATTTATTGCCGAATTCCAAGGCCATGATGAAACTGGCATACAGTGAATTATTTGCACATCAGTCAGCCATTGCAATCAGTCGTCGTCAACGCCAGTCAGATCGATTTGCACGCGTTGTACGTGATAAAAAATACGATTTGTTGCCAAAGTTTTATTCAATTTTGCCTTTTGATTTGACCGGCGCACAGGAACGCGTAGTCTCAGAAATTTTTGATGATATGAAAAAATCTGTTCCAATGATACGACTGGTGCAGGGTGATGTCGGCAGTGGAAAAACCATTGTTGCATTGGCGGCTGCCACTGCATGCGCAGAAACTGGCGCACAAACTGTATTGCTGGCACCGACCGATACATTAGCGCAACAGCATTATATAAAATTAAAATCGATGTGTGATTCGCTGGGGATTTTCTGTGATGTTCTGACTGGCCGAGACAAAGGTAAACCGCGCACGGAAAAATTAATATCATTGCGTTCTGGTCGTACAAAGCTGGCCATTGGAACCCATGCATTATTTTCCGAAGATGTTGAGTATAAAGATCTGGGCTTGGTGATTATTGATGAACAACATCGCTTTGGTGTGTCGCAACGTGAAGCCATGAGGAATAAGGGGAATAATCCAGACCTGTTGGCTTTGTCTGCAACGCCAATCCCCAGAACTTTGTCCATGACGGTCTATGGCGATATGGATATTTCAATTATTAATGAAAAGCCAGCAGGACGTTTGCCGATTAAAACGACAAAGTTGCCGATCGCCCGTACAAATGAATTAGTGGCAAGATTATCAGCGCAGGTTAACGCTGGTGCAAAAGTTTTTTGGGTCTGTCCATTGGTCGAAGAATCCGAGACTTCGGATCTGACCGCCGCCGAAGGCCGCCATGCGTTTTTGAAAAAGTATTTTCCAGATACTGGATTGGTTCACGGCAAAATGGATAAAAAACAACGCGACAAAGTCATGGAAAAATTTGCACAACCAAATTCAAAAATGCGCGTTCTGGTTTCTACCACGGTGATCGAAGTTGGGATTGATGTGCCAGAAGCTTCGATTATGGTCATTGAAAATGCTGAACGTTTTGGACTGGCTGCATTGCATCAGCTGCGCGGTCGCGTGGGACGTGGATCACTGCAATCATTTTGTATTTTGATGTTTGGAAACAACGTCACCGAAGACGGATTAAAACGATTAGATGTTTTGTGTGAAACTGACGATGGTTTCTTGATAGCGGAACAAGATTTGATGATGCGTGGCGTGGGTGAATTATTGGGTTTAAGACAATCCGGTTGGATTAATTACAACTTTGTTGATTATCGTGAACACCGTGATCTGTTCAAACTGGCCAGTTTGCATGCCGCTGAAATGACAGAATTATCCCCATGGACCCAAGATTTAATGTTCATCTTTAACCAGGAATTAAAGGTAAAAGCATAATGCGCAAATTTCTTATCTTTTGTTTTTTATCTTTGTTTTCTGTTTCATCTTTTGCAGCAACATTGATTAACGATACCGAAACAGAAAAGGTATTGATGGAATTGGTTTTGCCACTGGCCAAGGCTGCTGATATTCCATCGGGAAGATTAAAAATTCATATTGTGAACAGTAATGAATTTAATGCCTTTGTAAAAGGTGGTGAAGAAGTATATGTTTATACTGGCCTGTTGACACAGATCAAATCCCCTGATGCATTACAGGCTGTTATTGCGCACGAATTGGGGCATACTCTGGGTGGACATGTGGTTCAAATGTCAGCACGTATCGATGCAGAAATAAAACGTACAATGCTTATTCAGGCTTTGGGAATCGGATTGATGGTGGCTGGTGGTAATCCAACGGCTGGTGCAGGCGTCTTGGCGGGATCAACCGGAATTGCGCAACAATCAATGATGGCATTTTCAAGGGACGAAGAACGTATGGCAGATACGCTGGGTGTTGATTTAATGGCCAAAGCCAAATTAAATATTAACGGGTTTGTCGAAGTCTTTGAACAGATGAATCAAATGATGGGCAGTGTTGAAACCAAAACAAATCCTAATCGAATTAACCATCCTTTGACATCGGAACGTCTAAAAAATGTGAAAGAAAAAATCAGTAAGATGGATTATAAATACAAGGCAGATCCTGACAAGGATGCAAAGCGTTTGGCGGATTATGCAAACGTTCGCGCAAAGTTAATTGGATATTTGGATTCTGCGACGCGTGTCCGCGATGTTTATCCAAGTTCAGACAAAAATGATCCGGCTATTTATGCACGTGCGATCGCAAATATGAAAGTTGGAAATCTGGAAGGTGCAAAAACAGGAACGCTGACATTAATTTCTCGAAAACCTGACAGCCCTTATTTCTATGAATTGTTGGGCGATATTGAATATCAATATGGTCATTATGATGACAGTGTGAATGCTTATGAAAAAAGTTTGGAACTGTCCGGAAACGCGCCGCAGATTCTAACTGCATTGGCTTTGGTATTATCTGAACGCAGAAAGGTTGGTGATGATACCCGCGCAATTGAATTATGTAAACGTGCGATCTTAAAAGAACCTATGCCGTTGACTTATTGGGTTTTGGCGCGTGTGGAAGAATCGGGAAAATCAGATTGGGCCATGGCTGAATATTACAATATGCTGGATAAGAAAAAAGAATCCAGGCAATATGCCAAAAAGGCGCAGAAAAATTTACCCAAGGGTTCACCCAAATATATCAAAGCAGGGGATTTGTTAAGATAAAGTTTAAATGCCAGGTTGTAACCGTTTCGATTTCGGAGAGAGAATAGTTACAACCCAGCAAAAAACCGCGCTTGGAAAAGGGCGGTTGGAGGTTAGAAACTATCACGGATAGTGCGGTGTATTCGGCATGCCTTATTCCACCAGCCCCCCAACCATGGATTGGAGTTTTTTATCTCGTTCTTATGCCGAGATACCGTGCGAGGTTTCTACATCCCATGACGAACAACCATTCATCACGATTTCTATTCTACACAAAGTTTTGGTAAAATCTAGATAAATAAAAAAACTGGCGCATGGCCTGTTTTTTATTTGGTCTTGTGCCAGATTTTGTGTATCATTTTCATATCAGTTTTTTCAGCAAATAACTTAATCGAATCCATGATCAAGGATTGCTGATATATGTTAAATTGATATTTTGGCAATGCCTTGTTTTTATAATAATCCAAAGTATCAGGTGTTTTGATGTTTGGATTCCTGACCATTTTTTCCAATGCCATCGAATGCCAGTCATCAGTCATTTCAATAATTCTGATATCGGGCATTAGGTCAATATTGCCGCCATAGAATTCGGGATGATGTGGATTGGTAATTTTATGATGTTTTATGCAAGCCTTTTGTGCCCATTCCAGATCAGGAGAATAATATCCATCACGACTAAGGTAAATAATGCTGGTCTGGAACCTTTCCATATCGATATAACCAATATCTTCAAATTCATCATACATTTTGGACATATCGTGTTCAGAAAAATCCAGGGCAGGGTCATACAGTTTTCCTAGATAGAAAACTGTATCAATATGATTTTGAATGCGCACGCGAATCGGCGCCAATTCTTCGGTGGGGATATTTAAACGTTCTTCCAGTGATTTGCGCAAAGGTTGTACCAACGCGTAAAAACGGGGGTCGCGGATATTGTAATTTCCATCATGATAGAAATTTTTTCCAGTGACCCTGTCGCAATGTGCTGTGAAAGGTTTATATATTACTTTCTGTTGCATTCTTATTTTGCAAAGCTGTATTCCATTTTCAAATGGTCAGCGTCGTATCTGCCATTCATGATTGCAATCGCATCTTCGGCCAATACCAGTTCTTCATTTGTTGGGATCATGAATACTTTGACGCGTGAATCGGGTGCACTGATTTCAGTTTCGCCCGAACCCATAAATGTCATTGTTTTTGCATTTACGTCAAGATCCAGTTTGATGCCCAAATGTTCCAGGCCCTTGCAAATCTTGGCGCGTAAAGGTGCATCATTTTCGCCAACACCTGCGGTGAATACGATTGCGTCGACCGGGCCTTCGATTGCAGCCATATATGAACCGATAAATTTCTTGGCACGAGATGATTCCATATCAGCCGCCAAACGACATTTATCATTATCATTGATATGTTCGCCAACATCGCGACGATCAGCGTAACATTCTGTGATGCCCAAGATACCGGATTGTTTATTCAGGGCTTCCATAATCAAAGTATCAGACAAGCCCAATTTTTCTTTTACATAAAATGGAACAGATGGATCCAAGTCACCAGAACGTGTTCCCATAATCAAACCGGCCAATGGGGTCATGCCCAATGATGTATCAACACTGCGTCCATTTCTAATTGCACAAGCAGATGCGCCTGAACCAATATGCATGGTGATAATATTACATTCTGATGCAGGTTTGCCCATCAAGGCAGCAGCGCGTTTAGAGACATACAAATGTGATGTACCATGGAAACCATATTTACGTACACCCAGTTCGCGATACCAAGCGCCAGGAACCGCATAACGATAATTGTAATCAGGCATTGTTTGATGGAATGCGGTATCAAAGATTGCAACCTGTGTTGCATTTGGTAAAACTTCTTTGGCTGCAACGATACCAACCAGGTTGGCAGGGTTGTGCAATGGTGCCAAATCTGACAAGTCGCTGATGGTTCTGATTACTTCGTCAGTGGCTTCTACGCTGGATGCGAATTTATCACCACCGTGTACAACACGATGTCCGACTGCGCCGATTTCACTTAATGGGATATTGTTTTCTTTTAACAGATCGATAACGGCTGCCAAAGCTTCAGAATGGTTGGCCAGCTGAATATCTTTACGTCCTTTGTTTGCATCTGACTTAAAGTTAATGAAAGAACCAAATTCATTGATCTTTTCAGCATTCCCTTTGAATACAGGCAACAGTGTTTCTGTGTCAAATACCTGGAATTTCAAAGTTGAGGAACCACAATTTAAAGCTAATATATACATACGTTATCCTTTTCCTGTTACTTTATCGGCAGGATAGCAGAAATATATTTACTTTCAACCGCTAAAAATGACCTAGTACCAAACGATGTATTGAATCTTCCAATTATTATTGGTAATAAATGTTTTTGCATAGGTCGTTTTATGATATATCCAAAAGTTTTCTGATCCCACCATCAGACGCACATGTAATCCATTTGCATCAAGAAAGCTGTTTGGAAATGGGCACATACGATTACCAATACCAAAAGCTGAAATAGTATCACCAATGGAATATCCTGCTTCTGGTGTTTGACAGACCAGTACGGCTTGGGCGAATTTGGCTTCGGCGTTTATATCAAAGATGAATTCGATAAAGGCAGAATTTGTAACAGGGGTTAATTCACTGTGAGTTGTTTTAATGGGCGTGGGGGCATAAGTTGCAACAATATTTGCCCAAAATTCATCTGGCACAGAATTGATGTCAAAATTTGTTTCCGTGCCAGATTCTGATCCAGTTTGATCGTCCAGGGCCAGGGTGAATCCCCCTTGTGTTTCACCGTCGTGTACGCGCAATGTTTTGGTTGTGGTGTCGAATAAAAGTTCCCCTGACAAACCTGTAAAATTGTTGTTTTGCGCAGTATCCCCGCGACGAATTTGTAGAATTCGTGTCATTTTGATTCCTTTTGTAATGGTGTGAAAAAACAAAAAACACCGCGCAGGGCGGTGTTTTGATTAAACGAATTATACCACATTTTGACCCAAAAATCAAGTTTGGTGTTTGCCCGGTGAAACAAAGGACAACGATCATCGGTTTAATCTTTGTGAAAACTTGATTTTTGGGCAAAAAAGCGGTACAATAAACAGGATAAAACAACAGATGGGTTCCTATGGCAGGTTTAAGTTTGAAAGCTTTTCTAAAGGACTGGTATCGTGCGCATCATTTTTACATGATGCCACCGGCCAAACGCGCTCAATGGTTGGATATGATGGGCGAAGACGATTATGATGTTGTTACCGAAGAAACCCAAGACAGATTTCGTGATTTAATGCAGTCCGCAACTGCAACGCCGCCGCCAGCTTATGACAAAGACATAACCATTCATGCTGGAAATATTGATAGAATTCGTGCCATTTCAGGGCTGCCAAACTTTGATGATTTATACAAGGCAGGTGATACATATAAATTTAATGTGAATAATGCAGCGACGCGTGATACATATTTGCGTGTTTTTTCGCCAAAATTGGGCGACAGATTTTATTACAATGATATTCGCAGTGGGGGACAAAAAAGCTGGGGCGATAAGAAAAGTGGACTGTTGTTAGACAGACCATACCCGGATATTTCAGTGATGGATGATGCCGAAATTGCGCGCTTTTACACGATTGTTCGTACGACTTTGCGCAATATCAGTGATAATAAACCAGAATTTCCAGATCCAGATAATCCACCCAAGGTTGCGAACTTTCTTGGCGGTGGCAAAGCATTCGAAGAATTCGCAATTGCATCCGGTGGTAATGCAGATAAGAAATTAAAAGCTTTTGCCAAGATTGCATCCAGTGATCCGATTTTAATGGAAACATTGCGTAATCATTTGGCGTCCCGATTTGGTGCTGATTATACAGTTGATACATTTATTGCTGATTTGGCTGATGATAAAATTCGTGCACGTGCACTGAACCGTGTTCCGATATTAATGGCGGTTTTAAAAGAATGGAATTCGACTTACAGTACTGTTGACGCATCTATTAAAACCAAGGTAATGGGCGTATTTGGTAATTCCGATGATATGGATGCCGTCATTCGTGAAACTGATCAAGAAA
>JAIRLP010000036.1 GCA_031259365.1 Rickettsiales bacterium | reverse complement strand
CTGCGATTAAATCTGACAAGATTGATTTGGAAGAACCTAAAGCGGCCACAGAAAAGAAGGCTGACAAAAGGGCTGATTCGTCTGAACCTGCCCCACGACCAGTCGTTGATGATACCGGTTATAAAAGTTCTGAAAGAACAGCATTGGAAAACCAATTATTACAAATCGAAACTGCCGCCCGCGCTGCTTCAGAAGAAAAGAATCAAAAATCAGAATAAAGAACCGCCCACCCGGGCGGTTCTTTTTTACTTTATGTTATGCAAAATTCGAATAATATCTTGCCAATTGTCCGCCACCTGGACATTATCCGGCAATGGATTAATCGTACCTATTTGATGCATATTTGCAGATTGTCTGATTGCTATCCCTGGGATCGGTGCAGCCGATATCAGATTTTTAATATCATCATCTATGAATACATCTATATCTAAATCTGCTAGAACAGCTTTCTTTTCATCAGAACTGTTAACAACAATAACATCATCAAAAACAGGTCCAAAGACTTTTTCCAAATTTGCACGACGGCGTGCCGTGGCTGTACTTAAACCTGCTGACACAACAAACAACTGATGTCCATCGGCTTTTAATTGCGCAACTGCTGCCAATGCCCCCGGAAACGTCGGCAGTTCTGAATACCATTCACTGTTTATCCAAGTATTAAACCATTCTTTCCAACGAATTTTATCACCATTCCACACAGACCACTGACTGGACCATATATCAGCGGGCATATTCACATCTTTATCTGTTACACTGCGATAATAATCACTTAATGATTGACCAGCAAATAACAATGTTTCATCACAATCCAAAGCAATACGCATTTTATATCCTATTTTATCAGGTCAAAGTTTGTACGAATAATATCTGCGCTTTTCTGCAGGGCTTTTGCTTCCGCCGCATTCATTTTCGGTGTTAATGAAACCGTTACACCACCCACGCCTACGATGCGTGGTTTTGACATGGCGACCGCTTTTTTACCCACACCTTTGACAATACTGACAGTCAGGATTCTTTTTTCATCGTTGCTGATACAGCGCAACAAATCCGCCACCACGGCGCCGATACCATCCCAGGTTGCCCCTCGTCCCTGAATAATCTCGTATGCTGCGTTATGGACGCGATATTCGATTGTTTTGCGGGTTGTTGCCGGTAGGGATATCTTGGTTTGTTTGCAAAAATCATCTAATGGCAAGCTACCAACCGTTGTTGATGACCAGTTTAAAACACTGCTGTCGCCATGTTCACCCAAGACATAGGAATTGATTGATTGGGTTGATACACCCAACTGGCGGGACAGGATAATTTTGAAACGGGCTGAATCCAGCATAGTCCCTGTCCCAATAACACGTGATTCAGGCAGCTTGGATAATTTCTGGGCCAGCATAACCATTACATCTAATGGATTGCTGACGATCATCAGGATAACCTTTTTCGGATCAACGTTGGCCATAACCTGTGGCACGATATCACGGATAACGTTTGCATTCGCTTGTAATAAATCCATACGGGTTTCGCCCGGCTTTTGATTGGCACCCGCCGCAATGATAACAACATCACTGCCACGAATTCCGCGATAATTATTGACCGCCGTGATCTTGATATCAAAACTGAAAGTGGATGCATGTCCCAGATCTTCTGCGGCCGCACGCGCACGCACGCCATCGCGGTCAAATAAAACCATTTCGTGCGCCAATCCTGTGTTTTGAACCGCGGTTGCAACCGCGCTGCCGACACTGCCAATTCCAATAATTGCTACCTTCATCTTAATCTCCATATGTTCCAATAATTATATCATAAAATTGAACATAAAAAAACGGGGCAAATGCCCCATTTTTTCTAGTAAGATTTTGCCACAAAAACAAAGGCTGGATCATTGTCATCCAGACAGCGACGACTGATTTTGTATTTTTCCATCAGTTCATCAAACTTTTCATTTTGTGTTAATTCATATCTTAATCTAAAGAAACCAATTTTTCCTTGTTCCAGATTTTTTTCCAAATCAACCAAATCAGAAACGTTGTGTGTCATGTTCTGATTATGCTTTTTACAAGCTTCTAACATATCAGCCTGGATTTGTTTCAAAATATCCGAGATAGTCGCAACAGCATCTGAAACAGTCAAAGTTACCTTGGAATCTTTGCCCAAGTCACGGCGTGTTATAGTAACTTGGTTGTTTTCCATTTCGCGCGCACCAATTTCGATACGCAAAGGCACGCCATGTTTAATCCATTTCCACATTTTATCTGCACTGCGCGCATCTGATGTATCAACCATCACACGCACACCTACATTAGTCAATTGTTCGCCCAGTGTCTGTGCATAAGTGTTTAAAGCATCACCATTATCATCACGAACGATTGGAATAACAACAACCTGATATGGTGCAATCACGGGTGGCAAAACCAATCCATCATCATCCCCATGAATCATAATCACGCTGCCAATCATACGGCTGGTTGTACCCCAACTGGTTGTGTATGCATATTCTTGTTTACCGTCTGGACCCAAGAATTTGATTCCAAATGATTTTGAAAAATGCTGTCCCAAATCATGGCTGGTTCCAACTTGCAAAGCCTTGCCGTCTTGCATAATGTGTTCACGGGTATAAGTATGATCTGCACCTGCGAATCTTTCTTCGGCAGTCTTTTCCCCATTAATGGAATCAATTGCCAGAACATCACTCATGTAATCACTGTACAAATGATGCATTTTTATTGCATCTTCGTGGGCTTGTTCAGCAGTGCTGAAAACATTATGACCTTCTTGCCAAAAGAATTCACGTGTACGCAAGAAAATACGTGGGCGCATTTCCCAACGGAACACACTGGTCCATTGATTTAATTTCATTGGCAAATCACGATAAGACTGAATCCAACGTGACATTGCTTCGCCAATAATTGTTTCCGAAGTTGGACGCATTACATATGGTTCAGTCAGTTTGGATTCTGGATCTGGTTGCAAAGCCCCATCAATCATTTTTAATCTGTGATGAGTCACAATCATTGATTCTTTTGCGAAACCTTCAATATGCTGGGCTTCTTTGTTAAAATATTCCAACGGTATCAGTGTTGGAAATTGAACATTTTGCACCCCTGCTACTTTGATACGTTTGTCCAGTTCATCACGCATCAATTCCCAAATAGCCCATCCATATGGTTTAACTGTCATGTTACCTGCTGATGGGGAACTTTCTGCCAAATCGGCAGCAGCGATCAAATTTTGATACCATTCGCTGAAGTTCTCAGCGCGGGTTGGTGTTATTGCTGTTTTACTCATATCTAATTCTCTTAATCTTTTTTATAAAAATGAATATAATTTTGGAAATGCGCAGTGAAAAACAACGGGAACGTACATGACCATCGTTTTTTACAAGCAGTCACATATTAGATTCATTTTTTAATTCCATATATTTATCACTTATAATTTTATGCAGTGTTTCTGCAATTTTTTTTCTGTCCATACCCGCAACGGGAACCGGTGGCAACAAGTTCACTTCTAATCTAATACCGCCCAATTTCATAATGTGATAGAAATGTCCCATTGTGCTGAATTCTTTATTTGGGATGATTTCATTTTTACCACTTGATTGATTATAAGCTGCAATCTTTGCATTCGCAGGGCAGGAATAATTATTCGCCATAATATAATCAGAACCAATTCTGCGACCCTTTCGATCACGATAAACCAACACAACCGGCTGCACAGTCAATCCATCGATCTTATCCACAACATCAAACATTGCGCTTTTAAAAGGATATACGAAACATCCATTATTTGTTGTTCCTTCCGGAAAGATTGTCATTGGATCTTTTGCAACTTTCATTTCAGCGTTAATCTTGGCCAGTTCGGATTTTGCTTTACGTGGATCACGATCAATAAATACCACACCAAACTTCTTTGCAAACCATCCAATCAGTGGATATTTGGCAATTTCTTTTTTACCAAAAAAACTGCCCAATCCCAAAACAGGATAAATCGCCAGTTCAAATATAGATATATGATTGGACACCAACAACAAAGGTCTTTCTTTTGACAGTGTTCCCCGTAATTTTCCGCGCACCTCACCGATTTCCATCAGGATCCAATAAAAGAATCTGGAATACCGAACGGACATTGGTCCACGTGGAATCAAAAACAGAATTGGGAACTGTGCCAGCGCCACAATCCAAAACAACAACCAACGCAATGGTGCAATCAGTACAAAAAAAGGATTCATTTTAATTTTTTCTGCCATTTTTATATTTCCTAATTAATCAGTAGTCCCACCAGTTTTCACAACATTCCAGCTTTTTACTTTATCGTTTTTATCAAATGCTATGAACAGGTTTGTTTCCGTATATGTATAAGTATCCTGCCACCATGATGTGATCCATCCCACGACTGGAATCATCCAATGATACCGACCCGACCCACTGATTGTTTTATATTCATAAATTTCGGAAGCATCCTTATCAAAAATCAAATTAGGAGTTCCAAAAGTTGCGCGCGCATCTGATTTGGTTTTAATTTCTTTCATTTGTTTTTCAATTCTGGATTCAGAAGATCCCAACCTAGTGTTTCCGATCTTATTAGAACATGCGGTCACTGCCAATCCCATGACCAAAATTATAAATATCTTTTTCATCTTGAAACCCTGTTACTTTACGGTTGCCAAGTTCACAACATAGCTTTGACCGAATTCTTTTTCCCATTTTTTCTTTTGCTTGTCAGAAATCTTTGCACCGCAATCTTCGATTTTAAAAGTACGAGATGCATAACGACCATCCAGATCAATTTTATTTTCCGGCATGATCAATTCGATATTACCAATATAAGACACAACGCCTGGTTTTACATTAAAGCGAATTTTGCTTTTACCTTGGAAATCTTCCAAAGTTTCAATATGAGTAGTCGTATGGGTTGTATTTCCAACCTGTTGACTGGTTGTATAAGTATATTGCAAATAAAGATTGGTCACTTCGTATTCACCAATTGGCAACATAGCCCAATCATATTCTTTATCGCCCAACTTCGTTTTCAAACTGTACACTTCGCCGGACTGCATATTCTTGAAAGAAACCACATTTTCATAATTCTTGCCGAACCATCCGTCGTCAGACACGTTATCCGACATGGATATGATTACTTCGCCGCGGGCACCTGATTCAAATAATGGTTCACGGAATTCCTTTGACCCGTTCAATAAATTACCTTCACCAGGCGTATTTGGGAACGCACATGCGCACAGTCCCAAAACACAGAAACCCAAAATTATTTTCTTCATCCCTGTTCACCTTCTTTGTTGTCGTCGATATATTCTGCATCTTCTGCATCATCACGCAGGATGAATTGTGTAAATGCTTTGATGATTCTAAATGGTCCTGTTACTGGCAACAGCATAATCTTGCCCAATGTCTTCATTGCGCCATCTGGCACCCCCAGATGCTCAAAAGCATTTTCACTGCCAGCGAAATGTTTCTGATATGCAGCTGCAATTTTGCTGGACTGCATCATAACAAATACGTCATAGGTATTGAATGGTGTATCCAAGAACACCCCCTTGCCAAATGTTGCACCCAAACGCAGGTAACCTTTGATCAAAGGCGTCATTTGCTTACGTGCCTTTTCTTCGTCCACAAAAACCTTTGGCAAAACATTCATCTGTGACAATTTTGGATTGACGCCTTCGGCAAAATTATCTGTCAGAACAGTCGCGCGCAAACTTAATGGTGATAAATGTTTGTAATATAAATAGGAAATAGCCTGGGCAGATTCCACAGGACTTTGTCCAACCCAAGAAGCCACACCAAAGATGATTGTAATTTTGTTCCTGGCGATATATTCACCTAATCCAGCCCATAACATACGCATGACCAAGCCATTATCACGATAATTAATATCAACACAAGCCCGGGACATTTCTGCAATATTTCCAGAGGTCTTTTTAATCTTGGACAGATTGTATTCCGTTTCTGTATAAAAACTGCCCATTTTTTCAGCAGCATCTCGGTCGATAATGCGATATGTACCAACAACTTTTTTATTATGGAATACGACCATGTAATCTGCAAAGCGATCAAAACTGTCATATTCTTCGCGCAGTTGTTTTTGTTCTTCGGTGGCGCTGGCGCCTTCTTCTTCAACAAATACGTCATAACGTAACTGACGAACCAGTCTTCTTTCTTCTTTGGTTCTAGCTAAACGGACTTCATAGTCTCTAACTTTAATTGTCATATATATATCCTTTATATGTATACATATTGGGAAGAATATCAAAGATATAAAGCCTTATCAATTGTTTTATTTTTAACTTGCGACCAAGAGTTCTATAATATAAAATCCTTGGAAGACTGATAAAAATCAAAGTAATTGCTGAAACTTAGTAAAAACACTGGGGAAAACATGCCAAAAATTTCAATTATAGTACCAACCCACAATGATTCGGGACGTACAAGCCTGTTTGGATTCTTTATTGAACCAAACTTTACAAGATATCGAAATTATCGTGATTGACGATAAATCCCACGACAATACATTGGCTGAAAAATCCAGGCTTATTTTAGTTTTTCCGCCAATTCAGCCACTGCGATCGCATACCAATTGGAATTATTCCATTTCTTTATACGATAAAAATTAGGATATGTCAGATAAGCTTTTACGACAGGTTCCACCGCTGCATCGCCAACCAAGCCCGCAATCATATCAATACGTGGAATGGGCGTTCCGTTTGGATTCGTAATTCCCATAGCGGCCCATTCGGTCAATGGCTTCTTGGTTTTACCATCTAACAAAGATGTATCAAAATCTTCGGGTAATTTTACTTCGCGCACAATCTTTTCATTCTTGTTCCAACCCAACTTGGACAGATAATTCCCCGCGCTGTACATGGCATCACCAACACTGTTTATGATATCGATTTTACCATCATTATTTCCATCCATACCATATTGTTCCAGTGTGGTTGGAATAAACTGAAAGTGCCCCATAGCCCCTGCCCAACTGCCATGAATTTCATCAATTTTCAGATTACTTTTATCAGCCTGTTTCATCAATGCGAACAGTTGCTTTTTGAAAACGGTTTCACGTCGACCATCATAAATCAGGGTCAAAAATGCATCTGCTAATTTATAACGCGCCTTGAATTCACCATAATTAGATTCCAATCCCCAGAATGCCAAAATAATATGTGGTGGCACGCCAAATGCCTTGTCGACGCGGGATAACAAAGTCGGATATGTTTGACGCATTTTAAGACCGTTTGCAATACGTTTATCATTGATCATGCGTGACAAGTATTGGTCCAAAGTTAATTTAAATTCTGATTGGTTTTTATCGTTCTTGATAATGGCTGGCACAAAGTTAGATGGCTGAATAACATCATTAATAACTTTGTTTGAAATCTTCATTTCAATGGCTGTGTTTTGAACATCATGCAAAATTTCATACCATCTGTCGATATCAAAATCACCCCCGGTCGCCCAAGTCAGGGACGGCAAAAGGCAAAAAGCACATGCAGCCAAGATACGTGTTATATGATACTTCATAGATTTTTTTCTTTTAGAAAGAATATTTTACACCCAGATGCAAACCGAATGACTGCCAAAAAGCACTTTTTAAAGAGTTGCTGATTTGTTCAGTGTGCGCCGGAATCGTTTCCAAAATAGGCAAGCCATTATCATCCAAAATATACTGACCAAATTCATCAACCAAGAATGTTTTATATCCTGCAACATACAATTCACCTGGAATCTTGCCAACGTAGAAATAATGTGTATCTACTTTCAATGCCAACTGCAAGCGATCTGACATTTTGTAATTATATTCCATTTCAGCACGGTATGAATATGCGCCGTTGCTGCCTTTGTCGATAAAGCTTGGATTTTGCTGCCAATCTGTTCTGTTTGGCCATGTCCCCTCAGAAGAATACTTTGGCAAACCAAACTGGACATAGAAACGCAGTTTATCTTTCAAGGTCATTTGCTTTTCAGCTTCCAAACCAACATAGAAACCAGACCAAGTCGTGTCATAGATATGGGTTGTGCCAGGAATTTGGATTTTACCATCACCGCCGATAATAACACATTCACCAGCTTCCACACCCCAAGGAACATCACCAGAATTCGGATCCCAATCGCCCACGACCAAGCCACTGCTGCTGTTACCGATCTGGCCTGTACCATTGGATTGTACAACTTTGATATCTTCTGGTGACATACAAACTTGATAAAATTCATCGCCGATGTTACCAGCATCTGCAATAGGCACAGCAAAGTAGTTACCCGCCGCGTCACCAAAGACATAGTGACCATCTTGTGTCATCAATGGCAAATAGATGCCAGGGTTTGGATAAATATGGTCAGACATTTCCAAGTTATGCTTAAAGATTTCATAACCAACGGACGGAGACAATTTCCAACCACCAATATCCCAAATATGTTTTGCACCCAAACCAAATCTTAAATGGTTGGTATCACCAGACATATCACCCACAGAAATGGTAAAGATTCCATAATGCGGATCAGATGCATCATATGGTTCCAAGTCATAGTCCACTGACCAGTTGCCGCCGCCCATAGAACCGTATGTATATTCCCCATAAACGAACAAATCAAAATTACGCAGACTGAAATTATGCTGGGCACCAACAGTGACTTCATTCAACAACATATCGTCCCATTCCAGAATGGAATTTACACCAGTTTTAAACTGAAAATCTGCATTACGACGGGTATATCCTGCGTAAATATACGTAGATGGTTCTTGGGACATAGGCAAAGCCACACCATTTGGGGTCATTGTACCCATAATTGCGGGCGTCTGTGGTCTTGGCACCTGGTAAGAATAACTGTTATTGCCAACAACCTGTTTCTGGCCAGATTGGCCCACATAGTTTGTATATCCTTGGTTTTTATAATAACCAGAATTTGCATTATTCGCATTACTAGACTGATTTTGATAATAAACAGGCGTACCCTCGCGCGCAGCGGTGGCTGCGAAAGGCAATAGAATACCGCATAAAAGTGCTAGACTGTGTTTTTTCATAACTTCATTCGTTTATGCATTATATCACAAAAAAAGGCCCTTAAAAAGTGATTTAATTAATCCTTGAAAGCAACAAAACAGGCGATAGAATGAAAAACATGAACAAACCACACAATCTTTACATCCATATCCCGTTTTGCGCCAGTAAATGCAACTATTGCGCATTTTATTCGGCTGCTTGCGCAACCCCTGATTGGGATGGGTTTTGTGATGGCATTTTGACCGAAATAGACCATTGGTATGATATATTAGGAAAAATAACCGTACCGACCATCTTTTTTGGCGGTGGAACACCTTCTTTAATGCCGCCCCATATCTTTGCCAAGATCATGTGGTATATCAAAAATCGCTTTTTGGTGCCAGATGACGCCGAAGTATCAGTGGAATCAAACCCTGGGACAATCGATAAAGATAAATTAAAAGAATTTCAATCCAATGGGATGAACCGTTTATCAATTGGAATTCAGTCATTGAATAACCAGGAACTCAAATTTCTTGGTCGCAGACATGACGCCGCAACAGCCACAAAATTAATCAAATCAGCCAAAGATTTGGGCCTGCACGTATCTGGGGACTTTATGTACGGCCTGCCGGGGCAGACCGTAGAAGATGTCCGCACCCTGTGCCAATCAATCAATGAATTGGATATGGAACATTGTTCTATGTATGAATTATCACTTGAACCTGGTACCCCTTTTTCAAAAATGAATTTGAAAATGCCAGATAATGAAACGATGG
>JAIRLP010000047.1 GCA_031259365.1 Rickettsiales bacterium | reverse complement strand
CATTCTCTACATGGGTTTACGACCCCAGGCATGGTTTAAGCGTTTCCATGCTTCGGCATGGATTATATCATAAACGCATGAATCGCCGCAACCGTACAAAACCGCCGATTAGACGGTTTAGTTATTCTGCATCCTCGTCGGAATCATCTTCGCCCAGATCTTCGGACTCGACCGCCTGTTCGTTGGAATCTGCTGCGGCTGCCTTGGCTGCTGCTTTTTCAGCTTCATTCTTTAGAAAAGTTTCCAACCAATGATTATCAAACGCCAGATGTTTAACATCTTTGTTCTTTAACAATTTCTGTTGCAAAGGAATTGTTGTCTTCACCCCTTCAATAACAAATTCTTCCAAAGCACGCTGGGAACGCAAGATGCATTGTGGACGATTTGTGGCATGCACAATCAATTTTGCAATCATGGAATCGTATGTTGGTGGAATGACATAACCGGTGTATACAGCAGAATCCACACGTACACCCAAACCACCAGCCGGGGCATATTGGGTGATTTTACCCGGATTTGGGATAAAGGTTTCTGGATCTTCTGCATTGATACGGAATTCGATCGCATGGCCATTTGGAACCAAGTTTGATTGGGTGTATCCCAATTCTTCGCCATCAGCAATACGGATCTGTTCGCGAACCAAGTCTACGCCATATACCATTTCTGTTACTGGATGTTCCACCTGCAAACGGGTATTCATTTCAAGGAAGTAGAATTTTCCATCCTCGAACATAAATTCAAAAGTACCAGCATTGGTGTACCCCATTTTCTTGGCAGCTGTTTTGCAGACTTCGATCATGTCGTCACGCTGCTTCTGTGTCAGGGCTGCTGCTGGACATTCTTCCATAACCTTTTGGTTTTTACGCTGCAGAGAACAGTCGCGTTCGCCAAAAATCACAACATTGCCATGTTTGTCGCCCAATACCTGGAATTCAATATGACGTGGGTGCAATAACAGCTTTTCCATATACAAGGTATCATCACCAAAACCTGATTTTGCTTCACGTTTGGTCATTTGAAAAGCCTCGTCCATTTCGTCAGCATTCATAATAGGACGCATCCCTTTGCCACCACCACCAGCTGATGCCTTTAACATCACTGGATAGCCAATCTTTTCAGCCCAGGCATGCGCATCTTCTAGATCTTTGACAGCGCCATCTGATCCCGGAACAATCGGCAGACCACATTCAACGGCTGTCTTTTTGGCATTAACTTTGTCACCCATCTTGACGATCATGGCGGCGGTTGGCCCAACCCAGATCAATCCATGCTGTTCAACCTTTTCCACAAAGTCTGCGCGTTCAGACAAGAAGCCATAACCTGGATGGATGGCGTCTGAATTTGTCAGTAAGGCAGCTGTTAAAATAGCAGATTCGTTCAAATAAGAATCTTTGGATGGACCGGGGCCAATACAGACCGATTCGTCTGCCAGATGAACATGGGTTGCATTACGGTCAACAGTTGAATGAACTGCAACGGTGCGGATCCCCATGTCACGACATGCGCGGATAATACGCAAAGCGATTTCACCACGGTTAGCAATAAGTACTTTTTTGATTTTTTGCATTTTTATCTAAAGTGATAACAAAAGAAAAAGCCGATAACAGCTTTTTCATTGATCACTATCCTCTGATATTATTCAATAACGATCAAGGGTTGGTCGAATTCAACCGCCTGGCCATCAGTTACCAAGATTTCTTTTACGGTACCGTTACGGTCAGCTTTGATTGGATTAAATGTCTTCATCGCTTCGATCAAAACCACTGTGTCACCAGATTTGATCTGGGCGCCAACTGATGTGAACGGTTTTGCACCTGGTTCTGCTGCCAGATATGCAACGCCAACCATTGGGGATTTCAAAGCCAATGCATTAGAAGCATCTGCTGCGGCTGGTTCTGCAGCCGCGGTTTTGGATATCGCTGCTGTTGGAAAGCTTGGCATTGCGGCGACCGTAGCTGTTTGCTGTTTTGACAGGTGAATGTGTTTGCGGTAAACGCCGAACAAGAACTGGCGTTCCAAATCTAATTCAGTTATTCCCATTTCATCCATAATTTTGGACATGGATTCTACGGTTGAACGAAATGACATATTATATCCTTTATTATAATTAATCTGGTGCAACACAAAATTCGTTACGGTAAGACGGATTTTAGCACAATGAGAATAGATGTCAAGAAATGTCAAGGAACGGGATCGTACCCGAAGCCACCGCCCGGTCGGCAACGGGATATGCGTTTAACCCCCATCCACCCCCCGCGAAGGACACCATATTTTTCAATTGCCTGTTTGGTATATTCACTGCAAGTTGGGGTAAAGCGGCACACGGCACGGCCGCCAGTTAGGGGTGAGATAGCGATTTGGTATATTTTGATAAAAAAGAGAACCGTTTTACGCATCAATTTTGTTCAGATATCGCAATGCCTTGGCTGTGGCGGCAATGCCTTCGTCCTTGGTGGCATTCAGAATTGGGTTGCGAGCAATAAAAACATGATCCATGTCGGGGTTTAATGATGATTCGTTTTCCCGAATCCATACCCTTAGGCAGCGCTTTGCACGGTTGCGATGAACGGCCAGCTTAAATGTCTTTTTGGTTGCCACCAGACCATATCTGGCATCGCCCGGAAACAATGTTGGTCGGGCGCGTACAATAAACAGGGATGTCTTGGCAGTTGGGGCGGTATCGCCCATTGCAAAGTCTTTATGGTTTTTAATTGTGCTTCTCATAATGCTTATTGTAAACAAAAAACAGAAATTTGCAATCACTGCCCTTGATTTTTTCAATATTAGGCTTTATAGTGCAGGGAAATTATTAGGGAGCTCGCAATATGTATAATTGGTTGTTAAAATTCTTCTCGGCGGATATGGCGATTGACTTGGGCACAGCAAATACTTTGATTTATGTCAAAGGGCGCGGTGTGGTCCTGAATGAACCGTCGGTTGTGGCTGTGGCTGAAAATCGTTTGTTGGGTCGTAAAGAAATCTTGGCTGTTGGAACAGAAGCTAAACAGATGTTCGGTCGTACCCCTGGGACTATTTCTGCTGTACGCCCTTTGCGTGATGGCGTGATCGCAGATTTTGAAGTCGCCGAAGAAATGATCAAATATTTTATCCGCAAGGTTCATCATCGCAGTTTAATGACAGCGCCACTGATTATTATTTGTGTGCCATCATGTGCAACACAGGTGGAACGCCGTGCTATTCAAGAAGCTGCTGACGTCGCAGGTGCCCGCAAGGTATTTATTGTTGAAGAATCGACTGCTGCTGCTATTGGCGCCGGTCTGCCCGTGGATAAACCAGTTGGGTCCATGGTGTTGGATATCGGCGGTGGAACTACCGAGGTCGCAGTTATGTCACTGGGCGGTATTGTGTATTCTAATGCTGTTCGCACAGCTGGCGACCAAATGGATATAGATATTATTGATTTTGTACGCAAGAACAAGAATCTGTTGATCGGTGAAAACACAGCCGAAGAAATTAAAAAGAAAATCGGTACAGCAATTGCCCCAAAAGACAAAGCAAACGAACTGTCTATGAAAATCAAGGGTCGTGATTTGTTGTCTGGCACGCCTCGCGAAGTGATTATCACAGAATCTCAGGTTGCATCTGCTTTGCAGAT
>JAIRLP010000046.1 GCA_031259365.1 Rickettsiales bacterium | reverse complement strand
CATTCTCTACATGGGTTTACGACCCCAGGCATGGTTTAAGCGTTTCCATGCTTCGGCATGGATTATATCATAAACGCATGAATCGCCGCAACCGTACAAAACCGCCGATTAGACGGTTTTTTATTTATCTGATATTCCGTTTACACAATGCAACCGTGTTCTTTACATTATCCAAAGACAACATTACATCCAATGCATTTAATATTTCTGGGTTGTTAAAGAAAGTCACATCATCAAATGAATTCAAGGTTAACTTATACATAAAGTTTTTGTTGGTTTTACTGCGTATACAGCCATCTGCCAAATACCAATCGCCGCGTTTAATATTTCGGCATTCAGATATAACCTTGGTCTGTTTTCCACAAAAGATCACGTTTGTTTTGGCCACCACAGTCAGATTGTCTGCCTTGGGCGCATACACATAAGAATAAACCTGTCCAGATTCTGTTGGGGCTTTGATTACTTTTTGAATATCTTCGTATTCTAATATTAACATGGCGTTTTACTTAAATTTTGCTGCTTGTCGAACATTGATCAGGAATCTATAAGATTCTTCCTGCTTGTATTGTTCGTACAAGGCATCATAATCCGGATCTTGGTTTGTTACTTTCTTTGCATTTTTCATCATGTCTTTGATCTGTTTCAAAGCGCATGGTGTATCAGACGTACAGCCTGTAACAGCTGGTTGTTCAACATTATCCACAACTGTTGTTTCTTCAATTACATATACCATTTTTTATTTCCCACTTTTCCGTGAAAAGGCGCAGGATTTACCCTGCGCCCTCCCTTTTTACTAATAAGCAAAGTTAGAATAGTGCAGATAACGATGGGTGACGATGGCGTAGTGTAGTTGACCTACATGAGCCATCGGCAACCGCGTTAGATGCGCTATTATAGCTTTGCTTTTATTTCTTCGACTTCGTAACACTCAACTCGATCCCCTTCTTTCAAGTCATTATACTTGTCAAAGGACATACCAAATTCTGTACCGACTGTTACTTCTTTTACTTCGTTCTTTTCACGTTTCAGCATACCGATCTTGCCATCATAGACAACAACGTTGTCACGCAACAAGCGTACGAATGCGTCTTTTTTGATAACACCTTCGGCAACGCGACAACCAGCAACGCGTACGCCCTTGCCCACCGTAAACAGGGCAATAATATCTGCGTAACCGATAAAGTTTTCACGACGTTCCGGCGCCAATTTACCAGACAAGATTTCTTTCAATTCGTCTGTAATGCGATAAACAACAGAATGATATCTGATATCAACACCATTGTTACGTGCCATATCACGAACGGCGGCATCCGCGCGTACGTTAAACGCGATAATCACAGCATTGCTTGCGCCCGCCAATCTGATATCCCCTTCGGTAATCTGACCAACGCCCGCAGACAAAATTTCGATACCAGCTTTTTCAGAATCAACTTCTTTTAACATGTCTGAAATAGCTTCGACAGAACCCTGTACGTCCGCGCGCAAGACAACTGGTAACATCAGTTTCTGATTTGCATCGCGTTTTGCAAACAAATCTTCCAAAGAAGAACGTTTTGCGGCATTTGCTTTGTCTTTGGCCTTATTCGCACGATAGGCCGCAACTTCACGGGTTTGTGCTTCGGTTTCCAACACGCGGAAATCATCACCTGCGCCCGGAACTGATTCCAATCCCAAGACCATAACAGGTTGCGCGGGACCAACAGATTTTACGCGTTCGCCAAATGAATTAATTAAACCACGGACGCGACCAAATGTTTCACCAACAACAAATACATCGCCAATTTTCAAAGTCCCCTGTTGCATCAAGATAGTTGCAACAGATCCCAAACCCTTTTCCATTTTTGCTTCGACAACGGTCGCAACAGCTGGCATATCAGCATCAGCTTTCAGATCCATCATCTCGGCCTGTAATAAAATGGCTTCTTCTAATTTATCCAGATTCATTTTCTTTAATGCTGAAATTGGCACAGCCTGAACATCGCCGCCAAAGTCTTCTACTTGGACTTCGTGTTGCAGCAAGTCTGTTTTTACCTTTTCCACATTTGCGTCGACTAAATCGATTTTATTAATAGAAACGATAAACGGCACATTCGCAGCACGGATATGATTAATCGCTTCGACTGTCTGAGGCATAATAGAATCATTCGCCGCCACCACCAACACCACGATATCAGCAATCTGGGCGCCGCGTGCACGCATAGCTGTAAATGTTTCGTGTCCTGGTGTATCCAAGAATGTAATTGTTTCACCAGATTTTGTTTTAACTTCATAAGAAGAAATATGCTGTGTGATACCACCAGCTTCGCCGGCAACCACATTTGCATTACGGAATGCGTCCAGCAATGAAGTCTTGCCATGATCAACGTGACCCACCACAGTCACAACTGGCGCGCGTGGCTTCATGTTTTCCGGGTTTGGTTCGCGTTCCAACAATTGGGCATAAGGCTTTACATCAACACGCTTTACCGCTGCACCAAATTCGGTTGCAACCAATTCGGCTGTATCAGCATCAATGGATTGGTTCATCGTAACCAGCATTCCCATTTCCATTAATTTCTTAACAACGTTACCAACCTTTTCAGCCATCATGGATGCCAATTCTTTAACAGTAATTGTGTCACCCAATGTTACAACGCGTTCAACCTTTTGCGGGGCAGTGAACATCGCGCGGGCTTTTTCACGGAAACGCTTCAGTGATGCTTCGCTACGGCGACGATTTGCACCACGGATTGCAATCCCTTCATCATCTTCACCACCACCAATCACGATATCATTCAAAGAAATCTTTTTCTTAAAATCTTTCTTACTTGGGATATGTTTACCTGGGCGCGGCTCTTCTTCATCTGCAGATTTGCGAGAAGACAAAACTGGTCCCGGTGTAAATGATTTTTTTACCCGTGTTTCAGATTTTTCACTTTCTGCGACGGCAGAAACTTCGGCTGCAGCTGTTTCACGGGCAGCCAATTGTTCTTTGACCTGTTCATATTCGCCCCGTTCACGCTGGATTTCAGCTTCGCGGGCTGCCCTTGCCGCATCTTCTTCTGCTTCGCGGGCGCGACGTTCTTCGTCGCGGGCCTTGGCGGCTTCTAATACCGCACGTAACTTTTCATCTGCAGCATTTTTTGCAGTCGCTGGACCTTTTGGTTCATCGCGCAGTTCATTACTGTTTGGGGCCACCACGCGTCTACGACGTTCAACAAAAACGGCATCGCCTTTTTTGCTTTGAACTGCGTCAATTGTTACTGATTTACCAAGTGTCAAAGTTGCCATTCATTCACTCCTATACGCGGGGATTGCGGAATTATTCCGCATCCTCGTCTTGCGTAATATTATACGCCAGTTCACGGGCTTTCATAATAACGCGCGCAGCAAGGCGTTCGCTCATTGTTTCTTCACCCAAAATTTCAATCAATTCATCAGATGCCAAGTCTGCCAAATCTTCCAAAGAACGGATTCCAGCGGCACCTAGCTTCATTATAATTGGACGTTTGATAAAGTCAAAGTTTAACAAGTCGTCTTTCATGCCCAATTTATGGCCTTGTGCCTTGTAGTCTTCTTCTACTTTTACCAAGTAATTTTTTGCACGTGTCTGCAATTCTGTTGCCAATTCTTCGTTGAAACCTTCTACTTCCATCAATTCGGTGCTATCGACGAATGCGATTTCTTCAATTGTACGGAAACCTTCTGTGATCAACAGATGTGCAATCATTTCATCAACGTCCAGACCACGGATAAACAATTCTGTCTTTTCTTTGAATTCTTTTGCACGACGTTCTTGTTCTTCGGTTTCGTTCATAACGTCGATATTCCAACCAGTCAACTGAGAAGCCAAACGTACATTCTGACCACGACGACCAATTGCCAAAGACTGTTGATCTTCGTTTACAACAACAGCTGCTGTGCGTGTATCTTCATCAACGATGATCTTGGCCACTTTTGCAGGCTGCATCGCGTTTACGATAAATACGGCTGGATCTTCTGAATACAAAATAACGTCAATCTTTTCACCATGACATTCGTTAATAACAGGTTGAATACGAGTCCCCTTGATACCAACTGTCATCCCAACAGCGTCAATAGATGGATCTTGTGTTTCCACTGCAATCTTGGCATGTGACCCAGGTGCGCGTGCAACAGATTTGATTTTAATAATACCTTCGTAGATTTCAGGAACCTCTTGAACGAACAGTTTTTCCATGAACATTGGATGAGTTCTGGTCAAAAAAATCTGCGGACCTGAATTAGAACGTGCAACATCCATAATCAAGGCACGTACGCGGTCACCAGCAGCCAAACGTTCACCAGGGATCAGTTCTGTCCCCTTGATGTAACCTTCTGCTTTGCCATTGATATCAACGAAAACGTTTCCAAATTCGATACGTTTTACAACACCACTGATGATATCGCCAATATTGTCTTTGAATTCTTCAAACTGGCGGCCTTTTTCTGCGTCACGAACGCGGGCTGTCATAATCTGTTTTGCTGTTTGAAAAGCCATACGTCCAAATTCTGGTTCTGGTAATGGGTCTTCCACCGTATCGCCAACCTTGGCGTCTTTGTTGTATTTCTTGGCCTGAACAACCGTCAACATTGTATTTGCATCATATTCGACATCTTCTGGTAATTTGTCGGCAGATTCAATAACTTCAAATACACGTTTAACGTGAATTGCACCGTTTTTGCGATCAATGCTGGCAACAATATTAAATTCTTCACCAAACTTATGCTTTGCAATTTTGGCAATAGCAGCTTCCAAACTTTCAACAACAACGTCGCGTTCAATCTGTTTTTCACTGGCCAAAGAATTAATTGCCAACAACAAATCCTGTCTAGGCATAGAAACGAAAGACATGTTTTTTTCTCCTGTGTTTTCTATTAAGAGAGCGGGCTTTTTCAAGCCCGCCCTCAAAAAATTATTTAAGAACATGCCTATTATGCATACCGAATCGCACAAATGCAAGAAAAACCTTTATTTTTATATAATTTTTGTAAATTTGAAATGAATTAGAATGATAGAGATGCGAAGACTTCGTCAAAGGGAGTGTACATTGACGTACATGACCGGCGACGAAGGCCAGCAGATGTATTATTCTAATTTATTTCAAGGGCAAAGCTTGACGGTGATTAATCTCTGCTTTATACTTCGACATATGAAAATCATCAATCGATATTTTAAAAAGCAACTGGTCACGGTATTTATTATGCTGCTGCTGGTCTTGACAGGCTTGGCATGGATGTTGCAGATTATGTCCATGATGAAGTTTATCTTAAACTATGGTGTCGACATTGGTAATTTTATGGGACTGACATCTTTGATGATTCCATTTATTGTTTCAATTATTATCCCGTTTGTTACGTTCATAGCCATTATCTTTATTTACAATAAACTTATCTCGGATAATGAAATCACTGTTTTGGCGGCAAGTGGTCTGTCCCCAAGACAAATTGCGGGTCCAGCGCTTAGCTTGGCCGTATTTATGACCGTTGTTAATTTGATTTTAAATATCTGGATTGTACCAGCAACCCAATCCAAATTCTATGATACCCAGTGGGAATTGCGTTATGGTCTGGCCCACATGAAATTACAAGAAGCGGCCTTTACAGAAATATCCAGTGGTTTGGTTGTCTACGTAGACAAAGTATCTGGTCATGATTTATCCCAGGTAATGTTAACAGATGCCCGTGATCCTAAATCTGAACTGACTATTTTTGCTGAAAAAGGCAAATTAGTCGCGACTTCGCGCGGCCTGTCAATTGTGATGATCAATGGTTCACTGCAATCAAGGGACGAAAATCTGACTGTTGGAACATTTGATACATTTGATATGGATTTAAACGTCGCAGACAAAGCCGGTAATGATTCATTCAAGGTTCGACGTATTTCCACATGGGATTTGTTAAAATCTGTTACACACCAAGAAACAAAAAAACAACATAAACTGGTGCTGACTGAAATCTGCACGCGTTTTCTTAGCCCGATAATGAATTTAATTCTGGCCGCATTATGCGCTATGATTTTGTTACGCTCGTCATTGCTGCGTCGTCGTGCCAGTTTTGCCCCAGCTGTTGCAGTCGCTGCGATGGCAGGTGTGATGGCATTATTCATGACCGTCGGCAACATAATAACAACACTTACCGAATTGGGCATTTTGATTCTGGCCCAAGGCTTGGTCCTGGCAGGTATATTGTACGCCCTATTTAGAAAGTAATGAAATTTTTCAAAATCATCTTGGCTGCACTTTTACTTCCCAGCGCATTGTGCGCTGTGGGGATCGATATGGACGCGCCGAAAACAATTACTGCGCCAAAAATTGAATATAATGTTAAATCATCTGAAATAAAGACAACTGGCAAGACCGAAATTTCAAACACATCTGGACAAAAGGTAACACTGGTTGATTCATACATCGGAAACAAAGGCGCAGATGCAGCTGGGCAAGACATTGAATTATGGCTGGGCAAGAACGTTCATGTAACAGCCGCCAGTATCAAACGTGAAGATGAATCCGCTATATCCAAAAAGGCCATATTTACTGCATGTTATGGTTGTGATGATTATGGCAATGCTTGGGAAATTTCTACATCCACAATTGAACACAATATGGATGATCATATGATGAAATTCTATAACCCGGTCTTTTGGGCTTATGGAATCCCAATATTTTGGTTCCCATTCTTGGAAATGCCGGATCCTTCCATTAAACGAAAAAGTGGTATTTTACTGCCGGACTTTAATTCCACAAATAACATGGGTACACAGTTTAACTTGCCAGTCTATATCGCATTGTCTGACACCCATGACATGACAGTAACTTTTTCATACCTGACAGCAGAAAATCCGTTATTCCAACTGGAACATCGTTTGAACGCTTCTCATTCTGAATTCAGAACACACGGATCATTTACGCATAATCGTGATGGCGCAGATCGTTGGCATATCTTTAACGACGACGTCATTGAATTGGGCGAACATGTACGTACAACTATCTATTTGGAACGCTCTTCTGATAAAACTTATTTGCAAAAATATGGATTCTATGATGATCAGCCGTATTTGGATTCTGGGGCCAAGGTTGAATTATTTGGTGAAACCGGATACGTCATCGCAGACGCGCATATCTTCCAAGAATTGCGCAGCAACCGCCGCACCCAGGTATCTGTGCCTAATGGTGATGTTTTGCCAAATATTCGCGGAACCTATCAGACTAAACCTTTATTTGATGAAACATACTTAACTTTGAGTGCTGACATTTTGGGCATCTCGGGCAGTGGGACTGCTTCGCAACGCGTGATTGGTGAATCCAGATTGGTATCACCTTGGACTTTGTGGGGGGGAAATCGTTTAACAGCTTCGATGTCTGTCCGATACGATATTTATAACTTTGATGACACTGAAATGATTGGTGGCAATATTGAATCAGGAATAAAATCGCGTTTCTTACCAAGCGGCTATATGGAATGGTCATTGCCATTGATCGACGTTGGAAACAAATGGAAGCAAATTATTGAACCGCGTGTGCGCTTGACCGTAATGCGCGAATTAGATGATTCTGCATATGCATTGAATAATGATTCTGCGGGTGCATTGCTGTCTGATGCAACATTGTTTTCCAATAACCGTTTTTCTGGATTGGACCAGTGGGAAAACGGAACCTTTGCCGATTATGGCGTACGCTGGGCTACATTTGATGACACGGGCCATAATGCCGAGGTTTTCTTGGGCCAGTCTTATGACTTTACAGAACGCCCTGACACCGATCCAAACAGTGGATTCCATAATGGTTCATCAGATTACGTGGGTCGCATTGGATATGAAAACAATCAGTGGCTGGCGTTGGGAACACGCTTTAGATTTACAGAAAAGAATCTGTCATTGCGCCATATGGAAACAGCGGCCAGATTTGGAAGTAGTCGAAACTTTTTAAGCCTGGGTCACATGTGGGCGGTTCAGTTTATTGACGCGCAGACAATGGGTGATGATATTCATGAATTAACTGCTGGACTGAATTTCTATTTAACAGAACGCTTTGGGGTAAAATTCAATGCGATCTATAATATAACAGATGAAAAATTCCAAAGACATACAGGGGGAATATTCTATAATCATCCATGTTACTTCTTGTCACTGGAATATCGTCGTGATAATACCCAAAAAGAAGACTATGTTGGAAACACGACTTTTTCATTCCGTTTTGGAATGGCTATTAATGGGGTGAAACAATAAGGTTGGGGGAAATATAAATGAAAATATTTGGATTAAAAACTTGTGCCATTGTCGCCACATGTATCGCATTAGCGCAACCATCATTTGGTGCATCGGTCGTTGCAACTGTTGCTAGCAAACCAATTACCGACACAGACATAACGGCCCGCGTGGCATTAATGAATAAACCAGGCGATGTATCAACTGACAATCGTCGCCGTGCGTTGCAGAATATTGTCGACGATCAGATCAAGGTTGATTATGCACAAAATTTCAAGGCTGTTCCATCTGATGCAGATGTTGAAAAAGAATTAAAGGCTATGAATCTGGGCGATATGTCTACAACCCAGCGCGTGATGGCAAAATCTGCTGTATCTGCAAATATTGCATGGCAGATTGTGATCGCCCGCACCATTGTTCCGACAATCGACGTGTCTTCTGAAGAAATAATGGAAGAAAAACAAGATTTGGAACGCGCCCGCGGTTTGCCAATTGAAATGACAATTGTGCGTCTGATTGATATCCCAGAAGCCGTTGCCAATAAACTGACAAAGCCAAAGTCTTGTGATGATGCGATGAACATGGCTGAAAAGATGGGTGGCGAACCACAGAAATTCGTTGCAGCCCAATATGAATTATCCGAAGACATTCGCGAACGTGTGATTGGCTTGCCAAAGCTGACTTGGTCCACACGCGAGGACAATTCCGTTCTGTTGGTCTGTTCTGAAAAGAAGACATCTGAATACGGAAAACTGGATGAAATTATCAAACAGAACACGGTTTACAAAAAAGCTATGTTTATGGCCGACCAGCAATTAAAGCAATTGCGCCGCAAAGCGGTGGTCGTCATTCACGATGATAAATATAAGATTTAGATAGCGTCAGCAAAAGATAATATGATTTGTGCGAGGAGAAATCGCGCAAATCAAGAAAAAACAACGAAGCCGTATAACATACGGCAAGGAGGTTTGACGAAGATTTGAGTGATTTAACCCGCACCCTGCGGGCGGCGTTAAATTAAACGACTAACTTCGGGTTTCCACTTGCATGTATGATATACATGCTGTGCGAAAACTCTCGTTATTCATTTAATTATCCTGCCGCAAATTACATTATCTTTTGATGACACTATCTAATATGACAGACATTAAACCAATTCTTTTTAATATGACGTCCGCACAGCTGGAACAATTTCTGGCCGAAATGGGTCAACCACGCTTTCGCGCGAAACAGGTATCAGAATGGCTAAACCGTGGGGCGCCAGATTTTGCATCTATGAAGAATCTGCCAGAAAGCTTGCGTAAACAACTGGATGAAACAGCGCGTACACTGCCCCTAACCATTGTGCAAAAACTGGAATCATCGGATGGCCAGACAACCAAATTCTTGTTGGAACTGAATGATCATGAACAAATCGAATGTGTTCTGATGCGTACAAGTTATGGTAACAGTGTATGCGTATCATCCCAGGC
>JAIRLP010000009.1 GCA_031259365.1 Rickettsiales bacterium | reverse complement strand
CAACAGCTGTTGGTCGCCCGTATAAGCGTGTACAGTTGTCATCCAACCGTTAACCAAGCCAAAGTTGTCATCCAATACCTTGACAACAGGTGCCAAGCAATTTGTTGTGCAAGATGCGTTGGAAACGATTTTATCATTGCTTGTCAATGTGTCTTCGTTTACACCAAATACGATTGTTTTATCAGCACCATTGGATGGGGCAGATACCAATACGCGTTTTGCGCCGCAATCCAAATGTACTTTTGCCTTTTCTGCATCTGAAAAAATACCTGTGCATTCCATCACGATATCAACACCCAATCCACCCCAGGGCAATTTTGCAGGATCGCGTTCCGAAATACATTTAATTTTGTGACCGCCGACCAAGATGTAGTCGCCTTCTAATTCAACTTCCATTGGCAATTTGCCGTGAACTGAATCATATTCCAATAGATATGCGTTCTGTTCAGCTGGCGCCAAATCATTCACAGCAACGAATTCGATGTCTGTACGACCTGATTCCAAAGCCGCGCGTAATACCAAACGACCAATACGGCCGAATCCATTAATAGCTACTTTTACTTTTGACATTTTTTTTCCTTTTTATTATTGACTGGATACCGGCCTTCGCCGGTACACTCAATTTTCAATCCTTGCAAGGCTCGGTGAAAATTGGTGCTTTTGACATTTTACCTTCCTTTTTATTAGTAAACGGATCGTATTCTAGCACCATAAAAATATAAAACAATACGAAATTTAAGACCATTATTTGGTGGAAAATTTGTTGTCGGGATGCTAGTATCACAAATAGATCAAGATGAAGGGCGGTTTATGACAGATAAAAAAATTGATTTGGTTTACTGTTGGTTAGATGGGAACGATGAAAAGGTTCGTGATGCACGTTTGAAATGGCAAGGAATAGAATCTGGCAAAGTAGTCTTGATGGCAGAAGGTGTTACCGAAGCCCGCTGGCGTGAAAATGATGAATTAAAATACGCTTTGCGCAGTGTTGAAAAGTTTGCCCCTTGGGTTAATCATATCTTTATTGTAACCAGTTTTGGGCAGGTGCCAAAATGGCTGGATACATCAAATCCAAAAATCACAATCGTTCCACAAGAATCAATCATGTCGGCAGATGCTGCGCCAGTGTTTAATTCAATCGCGGTTGAAAATTGCTTGGCAAATATTCCAGGATTGTCTGAACATTTCTTGTATGCGAATGACGATATGTTTTTTGGTCGTCCAACGGCCCCAGAATACTTTTTCGATGAAAAAGATCGCGCGGTTGTTTGGTATACCACATTGCACAAAAGAAAATCTTTTGTTCAAGCAACCAAAAAAGCATATTCCGGATATCATGTATCTTGTTTGAATTCTGCAAGATTGATCAAAATATTATTTGATAAAGATTACACTGAAATCGCACCATCTCATAATATTGAACCTTATTTTAAATCTACGATAAATCAATTGCTGACTTGTCCTTTGATTGATATGTATTATCAGAAATCGATCCGCAGAAAGTTTAGAAATACTTTTGATCTGTACAGATGGTTGTTTTCTTTATATGACTTGGCTTTTGGTCGCGCGGTTGGGCGCAAGATCTATCTGCCAAAATCTAGGAAGCATTTCATCTTTAATACTGTTCATAAAATGTTGGGGCATTTTCGCGATACGCCTCAGTTTGCAACCAATGCAAAGCGCGCTGATTTTGTTACAACCAGACCTTATTTATTTTGCATAAATGATGTAGCAGAAAATACTGATCAGGATCGTGATGAAAATAAAGAATTTTTGACCAACTATTTCCCAGAAAAATCACAGTTTGAAAAATAAAGAAAGTGGGATGCCAAAAGTTTCTATAATTATGCCTGCCTTTAATGATGGTGAATATATTGGATTGACAATTTGCAGTCTGATTGCTCAGACTTTTACAGATTGGGAATTGATTATTGTCAATGATGGCAGTTCAGATAACACTTTGGATGTGGCAAATGAATATGCTGCCAAAGATTCTCGTATCCATGTGATTCATCAGGACAATCAAGGTGTCATCGCTGCAAGAAATAATGCTATTCAACATGCGATTGGTAAATACATATTCCCGCTGGATTCTGATGATATTATCGCACCCGAATGTATTGAAAAATTATATAAGGTTATGATTAATTCCAAGTATGATGTTGTCGCCCCAAATGTCGGACGTTTTGGCAGATTTGAACGTATTGATAATTATCCACAACCAACGCCTTATAACATGTCTAATGGTAACAAAATTGTAACCAGTTCATTGTTCTTGAAATCGGATTGGGAAAAGTATGGTGGTTATGATTCCGATTTTAAAGGTGGATTTGAAGGCTTTGCATTTTGGATGAATTTTTTAGAAGATGGTAAAAAGATATATCGTATTCCAGATGTCTTATTCTTTTACAGAATGAAACCCGAGACTCAATCAAGACACTTTAACGCGGATAAAAACTATCATGATTTTATGAAAATAATGGCGGACAAGTTTCCACTTATTCGCAAATATAGTCGTATCAGACGTGTCAACGAATTTGTATTCAAAGTTAAGAAAAACAAAAAAGTCATTGTCGTCAGATTGTTCAAGATTCCGGTCTTGGTTCTGCCACGATTTACAGATAATAATAAGCTGGATGAACGTTCTTTGCAGATATTAAGAAATGCGGGGGCAATATAATGGCGCACAAATCTTATATCATCGCAGGTCCAACAGCTTCTGGAAAGTCAGATTTTGCGCATAAACTGGCCAAGCGCACCAATGGTGTGATTATCAATTGTGATAGTGTGCAGATTTATAAAGGGATCGAAAATATATCCGCCAGCCCTTTTGCTGATGTTGTTTGCAAAGCAAACAATTTGAATGACCTGGGTCATGGGGTCGGGCCCCACGATGACAATGATATCAAAAATTCAATCATTGATGGTGTTCCGTATAAGTTGTTTTCTATTCTGCCGTTGACTGAACAAATCAGTGTGGCCGATTACCTGGAAATGGCGCGTAAAGAATATGACAAAGCAATTGCCTCTGGTCAAACACCGATCTTTGTCGGGGGCAGCGGATATTACATAGGCGTTTTGTTAAATGGTATTTCGCCAATTCCGGAAATATCACAGGAAAATCGTGATCGGGCCCGAGAAATGGTTCGCGATTTTCCAGATGCGGTTCGTCAATTATTACCAGAAGATTTTAAGATGACTGATCCGCAACGCACCGCGCGCGCATTGGAAGTATTTTTGGAAACAGGACGTCCTTTGTCAGAATGGCAGTCATTGCCAAGACGCGGCGCAATCAATCCAAAACCGTTTAAGATATTTATAAATCCTCATCGCGAGATATTGAATAATCGAATTTCGATGCGTATCCCGTTGATGTTAAAGGGTGGGGCGATGGATGAAGCGCGCAGCGTTATTAAATCGGGTTGGGATGAAACGCGTGCGATTGGTGCATCTCAGTTATGTAAGTTTATACGTGGTGAAATCAGCGAAGCCGAATGTAACCAAAATTGGATTACACGTACCAGTCAATATGCTAAACGTCAAAGAACCTGGTTTCGGGGACAGTATGGCGCAGATGTGGAAATTCTGCGCGTGCCAACAGACGCTGATTTGGAATCTATTTTGTAACTGGTGATTTTTTCTGGGTGATGGTTTTGCGGGACTGTAACGGCGGGGCCATCAGGCTGTAATATTCCAGCATCACATCAACAATAATGTTGGATTTCTTCATGTTATCTTTGAATGCAACAGTATTCATAAATTCAGTACGTAATGGACCAAAACCAGCATATTCCCAATCAATAATGCCAACGATATCCATCGTTTTTGGATCTGCGATAATATTATTGCAGATATCATGATGATTCCAACCATCTGAATTCTTGGCGGTCGGCGTTGCCAGATCTGCGATTTCTTTTGGAAATGCATTATGCATCAAGAAAATAAATTTTCCCAAGGTTTCAGCCAACTTGACACGGTGTCGGTAAATTTCTTTGTACGAGAATTCGTTCAAATTTTTGCCCGGAATAAAATTATATTTATAAAAAGCGTATTCACCAGATTCAATGATTTCAATATTTGGGATTTTAACATTCACAATTTTAGCAAAAGCGTCAGTAATTCTTTTTTCACGAATGATTTTATCTATGCCATTTTTATCATCATAGGCCTTGCGAATTTTAAAGACATATGTATTGTCCACGATAAAGCCGATGTTCCAGCCACCCTTGACAATACGCATGTTTTTGAAATTCAAACCAGGAAACGCAGTGCGCAGAGCATTTAATTTCTTACGGTAATCGTATAGCTGGGTTCTGCGAACCCATTCACGATTTTTACGACCTGGGATAATCCAAGTCAGAAAATTGCCTAATTCAAATAGAAATCTTAACATGTGTTAAATGGTATTGAAAAAAACTAAAAATACAAGTACTTTATAGGTATGTTCAAATCTGGTGACACTGTCAAAGTCTTGATCCCCAATGTTGTAAACACGGGATATGATTACAAACTGGCCGCAAATGCGGGGCTGGGGGACTTTGTGCGCGTGTCTGTTATGAACAGGCCTTATATTGGTGTCATAATCGGTCCGGGCGACAGTGGGCTGGCATCCAACAAGATAAAGCCCGTACAACAGGTTTATTCGTTCCCACCAATGTCTGGTTCAGATTTGCAATGGATTTCAAAGATGGCGGATTGGACCATGATGGCCCCGGGCGCTGTGCTGCGGTTAATTGTAAATGTACCAGACGCATTTATGCCGCCCAAGCAAGAAGAATTGTATTCTGTTAATCCAGGTAAAAATATTCGTATTACAGAAACCCGTCAGGCAGTTCTGGATGCATTTTTATCCAACGATAATGAACCGATGTCGGTGTCCGATATTCAAAACATCGCCCATGTAAGTGCAGCTGTTGCACGCAATATGATCAAATCGGGTTTATTAACGCTGCGTGATACACGTGATGTGGTCCGTTCAGATAATTTCAAATACAACTATGTTGATACCGGCACTGTTGTTTTAAATAATGAACAGCAATTGGCAGCAGATGAAATTGGCAAACATATTAAAGCGGATAGTGGTGATTTTTCTGTTCATTTGTTGGATGGTATAACGGGCAGTGGAAAGACTCAGGTTTATTTTGATTCTGCTTGGCGTGCATATGCTGCTGGAAAATCCGTCCTGTTGATGATGCCCGAAATCGCACTGACGGCGCAGTTTATGTCGCGCTTTGCATCGCGCTTTGGCGACAAGCCTGTTGTATGGCACAGTAATTTAACAGCTGCACGTCGCCGTGAAATTTGGCGCGGTGTTGCCAATGGTGATATTCGCATGGTTGTCGGTACGCGCAGCGCGTTATTCTTGCCTTGGCAAAATCTGGGGCTGATTGTTGTCGACGAAGAACATGATGGATCATACAAGCAAGAAGATATGGGAAATTACCATGCACGTGATATGGCTGTATTGCGTGGGGCAATATCACGTTTCCCAATTGTCTTGGCCAGCGCGACACCATCTGCTGAGACAATCAAGAATGTAAATGCTGGTAAATATAAAGAATTAAAATTAACATCCAGATTTGGGGGCGCGCAAATGCCATCAATTGAAACGATTGATATGCGCGGTGAAAAGTCTGAAAGCTATATCATTGATGGGCAAACACAAGGTGGCAATATATCGCCAACGCTGGCCG
>JAIRLP010000022.1 GCA_031259365.1 Rickettsiales bacterium | reverse complement strand
GCCTGATTTATCCAAGGGCTCTGTTGAAATGGCCGAAAATATGGAAAAGATCGTAATGGCCATGAATGAAAAGATACATCTGTTAAAAGAAACTGTAACAGAATCAATGACCAGCATGAATGAATCTTCTGTTAAGTTGGAAAGCTTGTCGGGACAATCTCGTCAGCAAATGATTGATTTGATGTCCGATTATGCCAAGGCCGTTAATACAATGCAGACCTTGAACAAGCAAATGATGGTTGCCCGCGCAACTGCTCCTATGGAAGCGATCAAGACAGCCCCTGCTGCATCTTATGGACGTATCAGCAGCCAAGACTTTATCAAACAAAGTGAAAAATTAATCGAAAAAATCCACGAACAATCTTTGGATCTGACGCGCAGTACAGGTGCGGATATTCCAGACAGTATTTGGAAGAAATATCATGCTGGCGATAAAACCATCTTTACAAAATGGTTGGCAAAGATGTTGGGTGCGGCGGATAAAAAACGTGTCCGTGATTTATTGAAGTCTGATGCCGTATTCCGTTCCCAGGCATCTCAGTTCATTCGCAGCTTTGGCAAGGTACTGGGCGCAGCTGAACAGTCTGACAACAGCGAAATGTTGATTAACACATTGTTAAAGACCGATCTGGGGCAAGTGTATGTGGCTTTGAAATCACATTTATAAAAGGTAACTTATGCGTCATGAAATGAAGCTTTTCAGTGATCTTGCGTTTAATCAGATTGCATCTGGTAACAAAACCGTGGAATTGCGTCTGCGTGATGAAAAGTGTTCCTTATTAAATATTGGTGACCAAATACTGTTTAAAATGGCCGACGGTCGAAGTGTTTTGACCGAAGTCACAGGACTGTGCCATTTTACAAACTTCTTGGAATTATTCCAAACTATTCCACCTGTTTTATCTGGATTTGAAATAAATGATTCTGTGGGATACGCAGCCGATTGGATGTATTCAATTTATACTGCAGATGATATTGAAAAATATGGTGCATTGGGAATCGTAATCAAGAAAATCATATAATACCAGCCCGAGAATCGTCATGCTACAAGAAATACTTAACAAATTAAAGAAAGCTGGTGATCCAAAAATAGCTGCGAGCAGTGGAAAATTTTTCAAAGAACCAGTTAATCTATATGGTTTAAAATATGCTGATACCAAATCTATCCTTAAGGAATACCTGCCCTTGATTTCCAAAATGGAAAAGAAAGATGTCTTTGCATTATATGATGCCTTGCTGGCAGATAATCATTTGGAATCTGGTTCTATAGCTGCTGAATTTGCATATCACATTCGTAATAAATTTGAAAAATCCGATTTCCAAGTATTCGATAAATGGGTCAAAGAATACATAACAAATTGGACCAATTGCGATGTGCTTTGTAATCATAGTGTAAATGCATTGATTGAGATGTATCCAGAATTAATGCCAGATATTAAAAGGTGGTCTAAGTCTAAAAATCGTTGGGTAAAATGCGCTTCGGCAGTTACATTTATATTATCGGCACACCAAGGACATTTTCTGGATGATGTATTTGAAATCGCAGAAACATTACTGACAGATCCAGATGATATGGTTCAAAAAGGATATGGATGGGCCCTTAAGGCTGCTGGTGAATTTGATCCAAAACGTGTATTTGATTTTCTTACAAAGCGTGTCGATAAAATGCCTCGCACAGCTTATCGTTATGCGATTGAAAAACTGCCAACCGATATGCGTAAAGACGCCATGGCATTGTAATATGACTTAATTCATGGTATAATATTTGTGGTATAAAACGGCTTATATGATGACCCAAATTTAACCAATGAAGGCGCCTATGGTGCATGGGCTAAAGGGATCATACTGGGCAATAGACAAATCAAGGGAATTGCCCCATCTTCTTTAAAAGATCCTGCATTTGTTTCTGCTAATAAAGATGATGTTGCTAATTACTTTGTGTACACGTATATCAGAAAGAATTTAAAATCTCATTTAACCCAGTATATGGAAGATTCTAATTTTCTTGCACCTGCGACTAATACAGAAGAATTATCCAGACTGGTTCGTGAGTCAGTTGGGCGTGGTTTTACGGCTTATACATTACAGCCAGAACATACCCCACAAAAATTAAAAGAAGACATTGCAAAATTATTTGAATCCAGTCGAGGAACTGTCTTAGGGTATATAAATAATCGATTGAAAGACGTGAATAATTTTGATTTAGATATACAGACCATTTCTGATCTATTCCCAAATTTTGAAGTAGCTGTTAACAAAGCAAATGGCAGAAATGTAATTAATTTTAAACTGGCCACCAAGAAAGTAATGAACGGTGAAACGTCTGTCAAAGCCGATCAGCATATATTTACATCGAAGTCTCGCGGCCCGGTGAACGAGTAGATTTACCTTCTTATTATTGACAATTGGAATATTTGGTCTATAATCTTATTAACTTAAGAGATTATAACATGCCAAAACCAAAAAATATTAAACAACCACAGATTTCACTTATTATTCCATGCTATAACATCGAGAATTATATTGATGCCTGTCTTCATTCAGTTATGGTTCAAAAAAACATCAAAAGATGTGAAATCATCTGTGTAGATGATGGCAGTGTAGATTGCACTTCTAAGAAATTAGCCAAATATGCAAACAAATATCCCAAGACTGTCAGATTAATATCCAACAGGACCAATTTTGGTGTATCAAATGCCCGAAATTTAGCTTTAAACGAAGCTCAAGGATCCACAATTATGTTCTTGGATGGTGATGATACAATCGGTGGCAGACCTGACAATAAATTAGATACTTATTATTTAGAAGCTTTCTATGAAATGCTTATGAACAATCCTGGTCATGCTATGGTTGTTGGAAATATCTTGGTAACTGACCAGGCAAAAAATGCGCCTGTTTATAATCAGCGTTTTGATAAGTTATTTTCAACATCCACCAAAAAGGTTATAGATTCTAACCGCGCCTTGGATTTTTTGGATACTCGTATCAGCAGTTGTGCAACCCTGTACCGAGCAAACGTCATTAATGACAACAATCTGCGATTTATGCCTGGGTTAACATATTTTGAAGACGCGCATTTCATCACGACTTATGCCATTACTAGCGCTAAAACATATAAACATATGCTGACAACTGTACCTGATTCTTCTTTTTATATGTACCGTCGTCGTGCTGATTCAGCAATGACAAAGTTGTCCAGACATGCTGAAAAATTTATGCGTCGTCTGGAACGTACACAAAATAGAATGGCGTATTATTCTCAGTTATTGTACCGAGTTAGAGATTTACTTGGCGAAGACAGTCATATTTATAATATAGTTGCGCACAGATTGACACAAACAACGAAACAGATTAAGGAATATTCTGAAGTGGCTGATACAGTATCTTACAAAGTTCTGTATGATTACCTTCCATACAGTTGTGTTGGTTGTATAAAGAATAGATGCGGTATTTGTGAACATAATAATGAATTATTAAGTTCAGCGGAACGTTGCAAAAGAATCTTGCTAGAAAAAGTGAACAAACGTTAATTTTAAACTTATAAAGAACCGCCCAAATGGTGGTTCTTTTATTTAAACAAAAAGTCTTTTTTACGTAACAGCATTTTATCAAATTTCTGCCAGTCATTTTCAAATGCTTTATTGAAATGATTCCGCAACAATTCTGTTGTCTTGCTGTTTGCTGAAATGACAATACTGGTATCTTCTTCAGCATCACCCGCATTCATCAAGAAATAATCCAGATTCATTTCGCCTGCAACAGAACTTAAGATCCCTTTCATTTCTTCGATATTAATCGTTGCATTTAATCCGGGGAATCCCAACTGGGATATACCGACTTTACCCACAGGGGTATCAAATATCTTAATATCTGATTTAGCCGCAGCATATGCCCCACGTTTTAATATATTCGCCCGACTGTGTAACATATCCTTTATTTCACCGGTTGATATGGGATAAAGCTGGGTTATTTTTGTAAATATGTCACGATCATAATCACTGGTTGTTGCGACGGTAAAATTAACGGTATTAGATGCGATTGCAAATCCCAACAGGCGTAACATTTTTTCGTCTAATATTTGTGCTTTGAAATATTCATCTGCGATCAGGCTGGCAGCGGCCCCAATTGTTTCATTTTTGACCAGTGCATTTGAGAATTTGTCATTATCGCCATTTGGATGATGATCGAATATAAATGTGACTTTATCTGTGGGGAATGCTGTACCCAGTTGAAGAATATGATGAGTGTCCACCAAAGCTATTTTATCGGCATTGCCCACGTCATTAACCAATACAGGATCGGGAATCCCCAGATAATGCAAAACGTGTTCACTTTCGCAATCCAAAACACCGCGGTAAACTGGCACCCATTTTTCATTTAATATCACCGACAACAAGTTGGCTAAGGCGATACCGCAAGCTGTTCCATCCAAGTTTGGGTTAACGTAAGAACAAACATAATTTTTTATAGTAGCCATTTCTTATCAATTTATAGATAAAAACCCGTGCACTTGGCACGGGTGATTTTTATTCTTCCAAGAAACTTCTTAGCTTGCGGGCACGGGTTGGGTGCTTTAGCTTGTTCAAAGCCTTTTGTTCGATCTGACGGATACGTTCACGTGTAACGCCGATGTATTCCCCAACTTCTTCCAATGTAGAAGTTTTGTTGGTAGACATCCCGAAACGTTGACGCAAAACAGTTTCTTCTTTTGGATCCAATTCAGACAGAATCTGAGTAACAATTTTACGCAGGTTCTTTTGTGCCGCAGATACAAATGGATTCTTGGCTGTTTCGTCTGCAATAATTTCAATACGGCTGCTGTCGTCTTCTGTGCCAACTGGCGCTTCTAATGAAATTGGTTTCAGATTAACCTTCATTGCCTTGTGGATTTTATCGACAGGCAAATAGATAATCTTGGATAATTCTTCAGCCGTTGGCATACGTCCATGTTTATGCATAAACTGACGGGATGCACGTTGAATCTTGTGGATGTTATCGATCATGTGAACAGGGATACGAATTGTGCGTGCCTGGTCAGCAATAGAACGGGAAATGCCCTGCTGGATCCTGTTTGTCGCATAAGTCGAGAATTTGTTACCCAAACGATAATCAAATTTATCCACAGCCTTCATCAACCCAATGTTACCATCTTGAACCAAGTCAGAGAAATCCAAGCCCAAACCACGATTGCTGCTTTTCTTGGCAAATTTGATAACCAAACGCAAATTCGCTTCGATCATTTCACGCTTTGCGCGTGCAGCTTCGGATTGACCACGACGAACCAATTCTACAACCTTTTTATATTCAGCCGTTGGTTGACCTGTTTCAGCGGCAATAGCTGTAATATCTTCCTGAATCTTGATAATATCTTTTTCATGTTTTTGTGCAAATTTAACCCAAGCCGTATTCTTATGCTTTAACAGTTTTTTAACCCAGTTACGGTTTAATTCATTCCCGGTATATTCAGCCAAGAAATCTTCACGTTTGATTTTTGCGGCCAATGCCAGACGTAACAATTTACCTTCTAGACCCATCAGCAATTTATCGCGCTTGGTCAAATGTTCCAATATTTCAGCAATACGATCTTCGTTCAGACGGATTTTGCTGACATGTTCAAATAATTCCAAACGTAATTTGGAATATTTCTTTTCCAAAGCTTCGTCCGGTTTGTTAGAAGTTAACAGATTTTCCAAACGTTGTGCCTGCAATTTCTGCATATTGTTAAAGATACGTTTGATTTTTGCAAACAGATCGGCAACCATAGGCATCAAAGATTCTTCCATCACAGGAATTGGTACGCCGGATGTACCACGAGGCGTATCTTCTTTCTTTACGCCTTCTTCGTCCGTTTCCTCTTCCTCTTCTTCTTCGACAGCGGCCTCGGACAGATCATCCAAGTCTTCATCATCCAGATCATCTACGTGTTCGAGACCTTTGGATTTCAATGCTTCGCTTAACGCCGCCAAAGATTTATGTTCGGAATCAGAAGAATACATAACTTCCAAGTTCACGATGTAACGCAAACGGATGTCATCATTCAATAATTGTTGATACCAATCCAACATAGCCTGGATTGTCATAGGGCTTTCGCACAAGCCATAAACCATCAAACGAGATGCAGCTTCAATACGTTGTGCAATGGCAACTTCGCCAGCAGCAGTTAACAACTGCACTGTTCCAATCTGTTTTAAGTATGATTGTACCGAATCCTGAATACCCAAGACCAAGTTGCCTGTCTGGCTGCGTTCCAGCTGTTTTGCAAAATGTTCATAATCATCATCATTGACATCAACCTGTTCGGCATCAGCATCCAACAGGTTACGTGTTTTATCATGCGGTTCATCATCCATTTCGTCGTAATATTTTTCCATATCACGAGAAAATGAATTTTCTTCAATGATTTCTAACCCTAAGTCTTGCTGAAAAAACGCCAAGACTTCTTCCTGTTCGTCATTAGGAACTTCGTCCGCTTCGGTAGCATTGGTGAAATCCATCTGTGACAGATATCCGACCTCTACCGCAGTAGTTGCAAGTTTCTGCAAGTTTTCTGGTAAGGTGTCAATTAGAAGCTTGGTTGCTTCATCGATTTGCTTGGCCATTCACAAACCCTCGAAGTTTTTTGTTTGGGCCCCAGCATTGGCTAAGGCGTTCGATTTGTAGAAAAATCGATGATTACTTTTTTGCTTTTGCAACAGCATCCTGCAAAGCAGATTCAGAAACCAATCCCAAAACAATAGGGCTTTGGATTTGGATTGTAGAATAAGACTTATGAGTTTTGTTACGAACAGATGCAACTGTTGGGTTTGTACTGCGCATTAAACGTGCAATCTGACCATCTGACAGTTCTGGATAGTTCTTTACAATCCACAAAACGCCACCCAAACGGTTCTGACGATGCAGTTTTGGTGTGTAACCAACACCTGTTTTGTTCTGCGCTTTTTGTGCAAC
>JAIRLP010000089.1 GCA_031259365.1 Rickettsiales bacterium | reverse complement strand
CAATTCCGAACATTTCTGATGCGATTTCCAACATGCCACGCATTGTGGCATCGCCTTCGAAGTATGGTTTTATTTCAGATTCATCCAGATCATATTTTTCTTTCTGTAATTTGCGAGAATAGAAACTGTAATCCCACGGCTGTAAATCAAAGCCCGCATATTCTTTCAAATCGGCCATATCCTTTTCTGCAAATGGTTTTGCAATGTTGACCAGATTTAATAAATATTGATGAGCGCGTTCTGGAACCTTGGCGTCTCGGAACTGTAATGCCAATTCAGCATAATTCTTAAAGCCCAGTATTTTTGCTTCTTCATCACGCAATGCCAAAATTTGGGGGATTATCTGTTCGTTTTCTGGCGCGCGTGTGGTGTAATTTTTATACATTTGTTCGCGCAAATTTCTGTCAGTTACGTAATCCATAAATGGGCCAAAAGATGGGGCCAACATGGAAAATTCCCAACCATCTTCAATCTTGGCAGAATCTCTGTCTGATTGAGGCATTTCGCCCAGGATTGCTTCATCTGTGACTTTGATTTTATTTTTCTTGTTGGATTCAATTACGTTGTTTGAAAAATCGTTGGACAGTTTTGCAATCTCGGCAGAAATTTCTTTAAGACGTTTTTGCTGGTCTTTGGGTAATGCGATACCGGCAATCTCAAAACCCTTGATGGATTCATCCAAAACCCTTTTCTGGGCAATGGTCAGGCTGTTATATTCTTTCTTTTTGATTTCCAGTATCCCTTCATAAATGCCTTTGTGTCTGGACATATCTGATGAATAGTCAGACATAGTGGGCAGGGTGGCTTCGATAATTTTTTTTGTTTCATCAGAATTGTTTACCATGTCCAAATGGTTAACAGGGGCGTAGACTTTTTTAATTTCTATGTCAAGATCCATCAAAGGACGTACGAAATTCATATATGTTTTATTGTCGATCTTTACCAGTTCTTCTGTCTTGGCGCGTGCAGTCGCAATGATATCCAAAATTCTTTGTTCTGCATTTTCCAGTGCTTTTAAATTAAAGTTCCCTAACATTTTACAGTCCTTTTGATTACCAAATCTTTACGCGATTTTCTGGTTTGATGTACAGTTTACTTTTTGGTGTAATGCCAAATGCATCATACCAGAAATCAATATGAGGCAATATACCATTTACACGCCAACGTCCCAATGAATGTTCATCCATTTTGGTCAGTCTTTGAATTTCTTCATCGCGGATATTTTGACCCCAAACACCGGCATATGATAAAAAGAAACGTTGTTCGGGCGAGAAATCACTGTCAATGTCAGCAACCAATCCATAGTTCTTGTACGCAGTAAATGAAATGGTAACGCCACCGTAATCAGCCAAATTTTCGCCCAATGTAAATGTGCCGTTTGCCTTGATCCCAGGAAAGACAGTGATCTTGTCAAAGAAGTCACGCATCACCTTGGTGTGCTTTTCAAAGGCAGCGGCATCTGCTTTGGTCCACCAATCTTTCAGGTTTCCATCCTTATCAAACTTGCGTCCGCTGTCGTCAAATCCATGTGTCATTTCATGGCCAATAACGCTTCCGATTGCACCATAATTAAATGCGTCATCCGCCTTCATATCAAAGAATGGATATTGCAAGATCCCAGCTGGGAAACAAATTTCATTGGTCAGGGGACTGTAATATGCATTTACTGCGTGCGCGTTCATCAACCACAAAGAACGATCTACTTTGCCACCGATTTTTTGCAGCCAGAATCTGTCTTCAAATTCAGACACGCGCATCATGTTTTCGAACAATGAATCATTTTTAATTTCTAATTTTGAATAGTCTCGCCATTTATCTGGATACCCAATTTTTGCCTGGAATGTTTCCAATTTTTCCAAGGCTTTTGTTTTGGTATCATTAGACATCCAATCTAAGTTTTTAATACGTATTGCATATGCCGATTGCAGATTTTTAACCAATTGTTCCATACGTTCTTTGGCGGCCGCCGGGAAATATTTATCCACATATAATCGACCAATTTCTTCGCCCAGAGAACCATTCAATAATCCCACAACACGTTTCCATCTGGGCTTTTGTTCTTTTTGGCCGGATAAAACACGGTTGTAGAAATCCCAACTGATATTGTATGTTTTATAATCCAAGATACCTGTGCTGTCCGTTGCCACGCAATATTTCAAATACGTTTTGATTAATTCCAAATCAGTATCGTTCAGAATCTTTAACATTTCTGTAATAGATTCTGGCTGGGTTACATTTAATTCATTGATGGAAATATCGCGTGTCTTGAAATAGGCCTTCCAATCAAAGCCTGGGAATTTCTTTTTCAATTCATGGGCTGTTATTTTGTGGTATGTGGCATACGGATCGCGCAACTTTTCTTTTTTATAAAAAGTTTTGGCCATGCGTTCTTCTAATTTATACAACTGTTCAACATCGCCGCGGATACCAAAGTTATCAAAAATATCAGACATATACTTTTTATACTTTGTGCGAATTTCGACAGATTTTTTGTCTGTGTCGAAATAGTAATCACGTGACAAGCCGGTGCTACCGGTGCCGATGGTATAGATATAATATTCACTGTTCATCCTGTCCAATGTAACACCGTCTGAAAAAAAGGTATATGTAATTGGTCGTAATTGGGCGAATAATTCAGGCAACTGGGATACAGATTCAATTGCATCAATCTTGTCAAACCAAGGCTTTAATGGTGCAACACCATCTGCATTTAATTTGTCTTCGTCCATCGCAATTTTATATAACTGGCCAATCTTGCCACGATTGTTCTGTGCAATTTTATGAACGCGTTCCAGATTTTCATTGCGCAACTTATCCAATGCGCCATATCTGGAATAATCGTCTGGAATTGGATTTGCATTGCGCCAACCTAATGTCGCATAGTCATAAAAATCATCGCCCGGACGTACGGATAAATCCATATTATCTATATTAATTCCTGTAT
>JAIRLP010000081.1 GCA_031259365.1 Rickettsiales bacterium | reverse complement strand
CCAAACTTATAATCTTACCTTGAATTTTATGAGAATAATGGAAGCGGTGGCGACCCCGAAGTGTACATGACGTACACGAGCGGGAAGTCGCCGCAACAGGATTCCATAAAGTTTAAGGTAAGCGGGGACTCCACGTAGGTTCAACCCCATTAACCCCATCTGGCAATTCGATATCATAAACATTCTGGCCAGTGATGTCGACACTGCGGATATGGCTGACGCGTTCCATATCATCCATGGTCTTTTCTGTTTCATAATAGACCACGCGTCTGGATCCAGGCGCCCAGCTTGGCGATTCCATAAACCAACCACCCGCCAAAATTTTTTCATTGCGGCCACGTGTATCCATAATACCAACATAGAAAGTACTGTCGGATATTTTGGTAAAAGCAATAAACTGACCGTCTGGCGACCACGCTGGTGTCGCATAACGACCCGATCCATAAGTTAATCTTTTTTCAGTCATTGTTTCCAAATCCAGAACGTGTAATTGCTGGCTGCCGCTGCGATTAGAATTAAACGCCATCTTTTTACCATCTGGTGAATAATAAGGACTGGTGTCAATTGATTTACCAAAAGTCAGCTGACGCAAAGTTTTCTTGGCCAGATCATATTCATGGATATTTGTAATGCCATCTTTGACCAATGACAGTGCGACCTTGGATCCATCCGGAGAGAAACGAGGACTGAAGTTCATTCCACCAAATCGGCCCAAACGTTTTTGTTCCCCTGTATCCATATCCAATGTCCAAACCATTGGATCATCGTCGCGATAAGACAAAAACACTATTGTGCGCATATTTGGCGAAAAATGAGGCGACATCACAAAGGTCTTGTTATCAGACATATATCTGAACCCATATCCGTCTTGGTCCATAATTGCCAAGCGTTTAACGCGCGCGTCAACTGGGCCTGTTTCTGCGATAAAGACAATCTGGGTATCAAAGTAACCCGTTTCCCCCGTCAATCTTTCATAAATAGCATCGGCGGTGATATGAGCCATACGACGAGCTGCCTTTTTGCTGGATACCAAGCTTTGGGCTTCGATCTGTTCTTGACCGTTGACATCCCAGACATAAAATTCAATTTTATAACGTCCATCTGGGGCGATGATCATTTTGGCTTGGACCAGAACCTGAGTTTTGATAGCCATCCAGCTTTTGAAATTTGGCATATCGTTCATTTTAACATATTCAGGAAAAGCATCATGGCCAACAATACGGAATAATCCGGTTGATCTCAAATCGGCTTCGACAACACTGCGGATCATTGCGGCATCTTTTGCGCTGACATTTCCTTCGGTTTCAAATTTCTGCACGGCAACTGAAATGGGATCCACGCCACCTGCAATAATATCAATTTTTAACTCGGCGCGCGCCGCCGAAATAAACAAAACAGACTGCAATACCAACAGGCACTTTAATAATTTACTTAGCATAATTGTAATTCCTTCCATATGTCTAGCCGACCCAACGATTTTATACGGGTTTATATGAAAAATCAAGTCGCGTCTATGAATATGACATCATGATCATGGTAAATTTTTATAACAATTCACCCCAGATCACGTGTTTCAAATCAAAATGACAGATCACTATACAAACCACAATACAGATGTCCATATCATGGTACATACGAACGCGTTTACAAATGTATTGACAAGCGTCAACACAATGATATAGTCAATTGTAAAGACGCTTGTATTGTGCCGCGTATAGCGGTTTGTATAGGAGATACGCGAATGCCAAATGTGATGCAACAATTGTTCATAATGAACATTGAAACCTTGTTAAAAGAATATGCCGCTTATCGTACTTTTAATAAGTCTGACTGCGTTATAAATATGAGAATTCCACGCCCTATTCTGGACAAAATCAAAGAACTGGCCGATCAGCAACACGTGCCGTATCAATCCTTGATTTCATCCGTGTTGTTTTCACTGGCAAATATTGAAGATAAAAAATAAAGAAAGGTTCGTCGAAATGATCAACTGGGACAAAACTTATACAGAAAATTCTAAGTTACCTTGGGGACAAACCCCTGAATTACTGATCAAGGAAAAAAATTTTCTTCAACCATATCTGAATTCACCTTATAAAAAAACAATCCTAGATTATGGTTTTGGTACTGGTCACCTGATGGATCATATGAAGACTTGTGGTCACAAAGTTTATGGCGCCGAACAATAAATAGAAGCCATCAACAGATATCTGGGCATTTATGTTATCGAAAATACAAAGTTCTAGATTTTCCTTTCTTCTTTTATTGCCCTTGGCTAGAATATAAAGACAAGGGACAATTATCCAATGAATAAAGTATCTTTAATTCTTTTGCCCGCTTTCATTTGTTTTTCTTGCGGAACGACAAAATATTCATCAACCGCCAAAGACGCCCCAAAGACAGACTTCATAACAAAAAAACCGATCGCCGTTAGACAATTCGACAATTTTGAACCATCCTTTGATTGCAGTAGCGACCTGACGTATGCCGAAAAAGTCATTTGCAACAGCAACCATATCGCGGATCTGGATAATGAAATTGATGAACTTTATCGGGTCGGCCTGCGCCATTACAAAAACGATGCCAACAAAACAGCTGCCCTTAAAAAATCCCAACGCGAATGGATGAACCAGATGCGTCAAATGACTGACGAATCCGAAATTCGCAAAACTTATATCGATCGTGTGGATGTATTGCAAAAAGAATTCGATAAAGAATATATTTTGGCTGAATACGGCTGGTCCCACAGACCAGGCACCGGCAATAATGGTTCCAGTTCTTGGTTTGACGCAGAAGAATCTTGGATAATGATACCCAGCGACGAAGATGGCGCATATACCAAAAGACATTATTTTATCGAACCAACATCCAGATACGGATGCATCAAAGCGCTGGAAGAAAAATTAAACAGCAAAGATTTTGAAGGGTCTGGCGATTGTGATGACTTTGGCTCAACCTGTTACACAAAAACAGGAAATACAGTTACCGGTTACGGATATCTGGATCAGAAATTCATCGTTCATTGTATTCCATATGATTTCTGGAAAACTCTTAAGCCTTTGGCCGATGGTCCATGCTATACGCGCGAAGATGCTGATGGTTGGTCCGAGGAAGAACCTTGTCCTGATTACATAACTGAAAAAGATCCAGACATTTACAAAAGCACTGCTGCCTATGGTGTGGTAAAAAAATGCGCTGATTACAAAGAAGATTCAATCTTTGTATGTGATGAATAAAAAATTGCTCGACTGACAAGAATCTAACTTTTAAATACATAAACCCTCCGTCACCCCTGCGATAACACTTCAACGTCATTCCTGCGAAGGCAGGAATCTCTTGCTTAATATATTCATGTGATTCCTGCCTTCGCAGGCATGACGATTTTTAGCGGGTGATTCCACGCGGGAATGACGATAAGGTACATTTCTGTCAATTGAGCATAAAAAATCAATTTAATACCTGCAACTTACACTAATTTTCGACCTTTTTCACGCGTACCAGCATGACCGCAAAAGACACAGCAATATTGCGTTGACTTTTTATTTCATATTCACTATAATTCCAACATCACAGAATGGTTTACCACCACCTAATATAAACCACCAGTTTTACTAGCATTTTTTGCGATATTAAAACCCATTAGTTTTCTTGACATTTTTATTCCATTTATTTGCCGAATCTAATCGGTCCTTTGCTGTCAGCGACAATCTTCGCATTAGTCGCCTTGACAAATTCTGTTCAAGCTTCGATTATTTGTTCCGGTTACAACTGTGTCTGCTCCCAGAACGCTTGTCGATATGGCTCGGACGATTACTATAGC
>JAIRLP010000042.1 GCA_031259365.1 Rickettsiales bacterium | reverse complement strand
TCTGATACAACTGAATATGAATTGCCACCACCAGAATTTTTGGAAAAATCTGTGATGGGTAAAAATATTGTGACCCCAGATCTAAAGCGTAATGCAGGCGCTCTGGAAACTCATTTTGAAGAATTTGGTGTCTATGGCAAGGTTATGGGAATCAAACCTGGTCCGATTGTAACATTATATGAATTCCAACCAGATTCTGGCGTGCGTATTGCCAAGGTGACAGATACCGTAAAAGATATGACACGTGCAATGGCAACAGAAAATATCCGTATTGCCCATATTCCACGTACGAATTATATTGGTATTGAAATGGTGAATTTGAACCGTCAGACTTTGCGTTTTCAATCGTTGATCACAAATCCGACATTTGTAAATTCAAAATATAAAATACCATTGGCGCTGGGTGTGGATATTGGCGGAAACCCAATGTACTTTGATTTGGCCAAGATGCCGCACGTTATGATTGCGGGACGCACCGGATCTGGTAAATCTGTGTTTGTGCAGTCTATTATTATGTCTATTCTGTATCACTTTACACCCGATAAATGTAAATTGATGATGGTTGACCCAAAGGGCGTTGACTTTACATTGTGGGAAAACATCCCACATATGATTACACCGGTTTTGACTGACGCGAATGCCTCTGTGAATGCATTGAAATGGTCTGTGCGTGAAATGGAAGAACGTTATAAAAAGTTGAAAGACGTTGGTGTGCAGAACATCGAAGGATATAACGAAGCTGTGGCAAAATTGCGTGACAGCGGTCAAATAATAACCAAACAAATAGCTGTTGGTACGGATCCCGACACTGGTGAATTATTATTTGAAGATCAAGAAGTTGATTTATCAGATATGCCATATTTGGTAATCATTATCGACGAGGTTGCGGATCTGATGTCTGTTGCCCGCAAAGAAGTGGAAGCTTGTGTGCAGCGATTGGCACAAAAGGCCCGCGCGGCTGGTATCCACCTTGTTCTGGCGACACAACGTCCAGACACAACAGTTATTACGGGTGTGATTAAGGCGAATTTCCCAACACGTATTTCGTTCCAGGCACGTTCTAATATTGACAGTATGACAACTTTGGGTGAAAAGGGTGCGGAACAATTGTTGGGTTTTGGTGATATGTTGTTCAGCGAAGCAGGGCGCGTTCCAGTTCGTATACACAGTGCCTGGATTGAAAACAAAGAAGTGAATCGCGTGGCAGATTTCTTGCGTGCACAGGGTGAACCAAACTATGTTGATGGTGTAACCGAAGACGATGACAGTGGATCATTCGCGGGTGGTGCGGTGCCGATCCCAGGTATGCCAATGTCCAAAAGCGATAAAGATGCTGATCTTTATGAACAAGCCAAACAATATGTGATTCGCGATAAAAAGCCGACAATTTCTTATATCCAGCGCCGTTTGGGTGTGGGTTATAATAAGGCAGCTGGTTTTATGGAACGGATGGAAGCCGAAAGTATTGTCAGCTCGCCGGATGCCAATAACAAGAGACAGATCTTGTAAATTAAATTTTTACGAGTCTTTGCTTGCGGACAATGCCAGTCATGTATGTCCAATACACTCCTTTTGTTTTCCACGGCGCATATACTGCATAAAAATTGAATTTATTTCATATGTTATCTGATTGTGTTTGAAATTATGACACTAATCGCTTTTTTGTATCCCTTTTTTATGATACAATTGTCATAACTATTAAGGAGTTTTTATAATGAAGAAACAATTGTCTTTATTTATATGGGCTGTTGCTGTTTTTGGTATGTCACCAGTTTGGGCGGCGACTAATTCCGGTGCATATGGCGCATCCAGCGCAGATTTAACAGGTGCACCGGGGACACGGGCAAAAACAAATGTTAATTATGAAAAGTATGAAACGCGCACTTCTACTAAAACTTATGCGGCCAAGGATGGAAATGATATCTATTACACGCAGCCTGCAAAAAGAAGTGATTTATACAAGGAATATGCAACTAAGTCTTCTTCTGCTTCAACAACAACTGCGACCCGTACCAGTCGTGCGGAAACTGTACGCAGTGAGGTAAAGCGCAAATACTATTTGGCTCATCCATTCTTCCAGCCATTAAAGGGTAAGTTTGGTTCGGTTACAGATCTGTCTTATAACACAAATTCTTATGACTTTGTTCTTAACCAAACAGCAGGCCCAGCTTTAAGTGATACAAAAGCAAAATGGGATATGACACAGTTTTCTGTAAAAGAAGATCTAAGCTATGGTATCACAGACCGTTTGTCTATCATGGGTATGGCAAGATTTGATTCTTCCAAATACAAGATGGATTGGGATACAGCCCCAGATGATTCTATGTCAGATTCGGGTATTAATTCGTATGGCTTGGGATTGCAGTGGCGCTTTACAGACAATTCAGAATGGATTGCGACCTTGTCAGGTTACTATCAAAGACAGGTTGATGTGGCAAACATTGGTCTCTTGGATTTGAAGGGCGGATATAAAGTTGCTTCTTCCACAGTCTATGGTGTGGCACGTGGTTGGTACGTTGCGTTTGATGAAAATTCATACGGTAATGGAATTGAAAACGGTGATGCTGGATTGTTCTTGGCTTATAATGTTGGCGAAAACAGCGCATTCTATATCGAAGGTGGATTGGGTGTCTTCAGCGTATTGGACGAAGATTGGACTTTGAATTTCGAAGCTATCTTTGGAAATTACGACTGGCATAACCAAGGATCTATCAAGGCCGCAATCGGTTGGCAGCCTGGCAATTCATTCGCTTTGAACCTATATGGAAAAACTGTTGTTTATGACAGTGCTGATGATAAAAATCTAGATTTTTACTTTAAAGAACCATCACGGGGTCTGGATGATTACACATATTTAGGTACTGCAAAAATCGATAACTATTCTGAATGGTCTATTGGCTTGCAGGCAATATTGTACTTCTAGGATTAAAGGGCCAGATTTCTGGCCCAAAATCATTTATATTCATTCGGCCCATAATTTGGCCGTTTGGAAACTTATATGGTTAAGATTGCCGTAAAACCGAAAGAGGGGGAACCGGATGAGAAGAAAAGTTCTATTCGTATTTTCGTTAATTCTTGTTGGATTTCTGCCATATACCGCAGCCAATGCGAATTTTGAATATGATACATCGGATCCAATGTTTTTAACAAAATCTGGCGACATTCTGTCTAATTCCAGCATGTCATTCGGTAGTGATATTTTGCGTTTGTCTCAGAAAATCACATACGGTTTTACCGACAGATTTGCCATGGCAGCAGATTTAAAATATCAACATGATTTAAGTGGTTCCGAAGATGGTTTTTCAAATATCGGATTGAATGCAATTTACAGATTGGAAAACACAGGTTCCAAATTTACAACTGATGCTTTGTTTGGGATAAACTTTGGCGGGTCTAAACGGGTTCGCGAACCGGAATTTGCCGATACTATTTATCATGCAGGGATTCGCGTTGGACGCCAATGGTCCAGATTTACATTGGCAGGTACTGTAAAGACCAGTTGGATTTTTGACCAAGATCGTGGGATGGCCTATATTGATTTAATTCCAGAAGCTTATGTCAGATTAACCGATACCTGGATGACGGGTCTGGGTTTAGATTTGCGCAAATCAACTAATCCGGATTTTGACAGGGAATGGATAAACTTTAAATTGGTAAAACAGTTTGGTCGCACACAATATGTTGGCCATATTGATTATGAATTTGAACAAGAAGATTGGACCGGCGGCATTCGCGTAAATATTTTATTCTAGATTTTGCATATGAAAAAAATTGGTATTCTTGGCGGCATGAGCCTGCAATCGACACTTCATTATAAGGAAGGCTTGAACGCAATTATTAACAAAAAAATGGATGGTCTGACCAGTCCGCGTATATTGCTGTCTTCTGTGGACTTTGCAGAATATGAACCGTTGCAACGATCGGCTGATTGGGATTTAATAGGTAAAATGTTGTCGAATGAAGCCAAACTGATTCAGACTGGTGGGGCGGATTTTATCATCTTGTCGACCAATACTATGCACAAGGTTGCAGATAAAATTCAGTCAGAAATTGATATTCCGTTCATTCATATTGCTGATGCAACCAAAGATGTCATTTTGGCAGATGGTATTAAAAAAAATTGGATTGCTGGGGACGAAATACACAATGGAACAAGACTTTTACAAAGGTAAACTGGAACAGGCGGGCCTTAACGTAATCGTTCCAGATGAAGAAGATAGAAAAATCATTAACAATATTATTTTTGGTGAATTGTGTTTGGGTGTTGTAAAACCACAATCTGCACAAAAATATCAAGAAATTATCCAAAAATTAAAAGATGCTGATGCCCAAGGCGTTATATTGGGATGTACTGAAATTGGCATGTTGGTCCAAGAATCGGTATTGCCATTATACGATACAACTGAAATTCACGTCAATGCCGCCGCAAAGCTGGCTATGGAATAAAAATCCCCGAAATTAATCGGGGATTTTTTTATTTTTGTTTTAAAAATTGTTTTTCAAAAAATTTTTCAATCTTGGACAAATTTATTTCTTGATTACTTCCCTTGATTGTGTTGCGCCTCGATAATATTCCAATTGCATATTTCATATTGTTGTATTCAATAATTGCCACTTCTGATCTATATTTTACCTGATAAAATTTCCGTAAAAATTTGACATCTTTGTTTGGCATTGTTACCATATCGCCAGATTTGTGCCATTTAGAATTTTTTAAGGCACCTGGTTTGTCCGGGCCGAGCAGATGTTTTTTCATCTGGGTTTTATAATATTCATTATTTGAGTTT
>JAIRLP010000129.1 GCA_031259365.1 Rickettsiales bacterium | reverse complement strand
GAAACCGTAACCACCATATCCTCGCGTGCAATCAAATCTTCGATATCGATATCAATTTCTGCATCGGAAATTCCTGTACGTCTTGGTTGCGACCAGTTATCACGAACGCCGGTGGTTTCATCACGAATGATTTGAACGATACGTTCATGACTGCCCAAGATATCTAACAAGTCTTTGATCACTGCACCCAATTCTGTTAAATCATTGTGGATTTTTTCACGTTCCAATCCAGTCAGTCTATGCAGACGCAATTCCAAAATTGCAGATGCCTGTTCTTCGGACATATGAAACAAACCATCTTTGTATTCTGTGTTCGGATCATCGATCAGTTTGATATATGATTCAATATCAGATGCCTTCCAGCCACGTGCCAGCAAACCTGCGCGGGCTTCTTCTGGGTTTGCACTGCCCTTGATCAGTTCAATAATTTCATCCAAGTTACCAACTGCAACCGACAAGCCCAACAATGTATGCGCACGATTACGTGCCTTATTCAAATCAAAAATTGTACGACGACGAATAACTTCTATGCGGAATTCAATAAATGCATCCAACACACCACGAACGTTAAACAACATTGGGCGACCACGATTCAACGCCATCATGTTTACTGGAAAACTGTTTTGCAATTCGGTATATTGGAATAAATGATTCAACACAACATCTGCAATTGCATCACGTTTCAATTCAATAACAATACGAAGGCCTTCTTTGGAAGATTCATCGCGAATTTCAGAAATACCTTCGATACGTTTATCTTTGACCAATTCAGCAATTTTGATAATTAATTGAGCCTTGTTCACCTGATATGGCACTTCATCAATAACAATTGCCTCGTGATCGCGAAAATCTTCGACATGGCTTTTTGCACGAACAATAACAGAACCACGACCTGTGTTATGCGCTTTGTACGCACCAGCCCGGCCCATGATCACACCACCTGTTGGAAAGTCTGGTCCAGGGATAATTCCGAACAATTCGTCGTCTTTTAATTCCTTGTTATTCAGCAACGCCAAGATACCATTGCAAACTTCGCCCAAGTTATATGTTGGAACGTTTGTGGCCATACCAACCGCAATACCCTGACCGCCATTAACCAAAAAGTTAGGGAATTTTGCTGGTAAAACCACAGGTTCTTTTTCGTTTCCGTCAAAGTTCGGCATCCAATCTACGGTTTCCTTTTCCATATCATCCATAAGCGATGCACCCAGTTTGGACAACTTAGCTTCGGTATAACGCATAGCAGCGGGTCTATCCCCGTCGCGGGACCCAAAGTTACCCTGGCCATTTACCAGCATTTCACCCATGGAAAAGTCTTGGGCCATACGCGCCATCGCGTCATAAATAGAACTGTCACCGTGTGGATGGTATTTACCCATAACTTCCCCGACAATACGGGCAGATTTTTTATGGGCGCCGGTCGCTGGCGCCAGATCATCCATAACGTACAAAATGCGGCGATGCACAGGTTTACAACCATCACGAACATCAGGCAATGCACGGTCCACAATAACCGACATCGCATAGTCCAAAAAGCTGGTTTGCATTTCGTGTTCCAATGAACTGGTTGGAACTTTTATATCATTAATTTCGTTTGTATTTGTTGTATCTGACATACTAAAAAATCCTTCGTTTCTTACCCCAAAAACATAGCAAATTTTTGGTACAGAAGCCAAGTAAAAAATCCCAAAAAACTAATAATTTTTGCTTGCTTTTTATAGTTGACAAACTGTTGTTTTTTAGTAGCATTTTAGTGTAAATTAAGGATTAAAAATGTTTTGGAGTATCTGGAGTTTATTTGCCTTTGTATTCGCCGGTCTGGTTATCCACCACGGGATACTGTTTCTGGGAAAACAACTGGGTTTAATCAAATAGATCAAAAAAAGGTTGCATTTCCAATAAACCTATGGTTAAATGCGGTCTGCAAAAGGATTTATTCTGCCCCCATCCTTTATAGGTTGCCGCGCCGGAACGCCCGGGGGACTGGAAGAAAACAGAAAATAGTAAGGATTTAGTTATGGCAACAAAACGTACATATCAACCATCTAAAACACGTCGTGTTAACAAACACGGTTTCCGTGCAAGAATGGCTACGTCGGGTGGACGCGAAGTTTTGAACCGTCGTCGCGCAACTGGACGCTCTCGGGTTTCAGTAACCGCCGCAAGATAATAAAAAAACCGCCAATTGGCGGTTTTTTTATACCCTTCTCAAAATTAAATGTTATGAGAATAATGGAAACGGTTGGAATTGCGTAATGTATTGAACATACATGAGCAATCACAATCGCAACAAGATTCTATAAAATTTAATTTTTGTTTAATTTTTCTCCCAAGTGCAGATAACATTCGCATTTTCCACATCATTACTGGTGATTTTATGATGACTGGTCATGCCATCGATGGATGTGGACACAAATACTTCTGGCATATCTGGACTGATTTCTTTTTTAAAGTTTAATTCAATTCCCTTTAACTTGTGTTCATTACGGAATTTAAATCCAACGCTTTCGGTTGCCCAAACAGCATAAACGGCGTTGTTGATATGTTGATTAACATCCACGTCGTCATAACGACAATGCATCGCGCGGGTTTTTTGCGGTTCAAAGTCTGGGAATTTATCAAAAGTTCTGTCATAAGCACGATCTTTGATCAAATCCCATTCTGGCAAATGATCGCCCAGCTTTAATGGGCGACGTCTTTCAATATCAATCAGAATCCATTGACTGGTTGCACGGATCATCAAACGACCATCAGCCCCACGGATTTCAAAATCACGTATCGCACGCAATGCATCCTGGGCGGATGGCCATGTGGTGAATTCTAGTTCTTCGGCCTCTTTTGGCAATTCAATAATATCCACCAAGTAATGTGTTACCACCCATGCCAATCCCTTCTCCATACAATAAGAACGACCACATCCCAACAGTTCAGCATGATTATCAGCAATAGCCTGCAATTCATTCATCAACATTAATGGACGAATATTACCAAAGCGATCCGTTTGATAGGTCTTCAATATTTTATGTTCCGCTAACTTTTTCGTCATTTCCCTTTTCCTTCCTACATTCCCGGATTATATTTATCAGACCGTAACATAGACATAAATCGGTCTTTGCGAACAGCGGCAATACTGAACAATTCTTCTGTGGCATGTTTTGAAATTGGCTTTATCTCGCCTTTGGCATTTTTTCTGACCAATGAAAAATCATGCACCAATGCGGCTATATCATAAAAAATGTTGTTGCCCAGTTCATACGACAG
>JAIRLP010000064.1 GCA_031259365.1 Rickettsiales bacterium | reverse complement strand
CTGCATTATCATCTTATAAAATTCTTTTTCAAATTTCCCGCCAATTATTGATATTGACTTTTTTGAATACTTTAAAATCCCAGGCAACCATTTAACCGATTGTGGCCCCTGGCTTAGATTCGATATTGAATCTGTCGAATCTCGGTGAATTGAAACAATTGAATCGACGACGACAACTGTATTGGAACGCGCCAGAACATCCACCATAAACGCCAGATCACTGTTCTTGGGTATTTGTGAATTCCATTTCACATCGGCCAGCAATTGGCGGGGAAATATGCATAACCAACACCAACATATTCTGAATTTAGAATTATCCAAAAGAAACAATTCATGCCATTTATCCTTGTGCCCGTAAAACAGTTTCCTTGGATCTGAATTCCCGGGAACTGGTCTGTATTTATATGAATCTGGCGCATAACAGCATGTTCCATACGTAACGTCCGCGGCATATTTCTTGCGTGCCGAATACAGAATATCCATTGCATTGGGCACCATGCAATCATCGGAATCCATAAACATAATAAATTCACCAACCGCAACAGAATACGCCATATTACGTGCGGCCTGACATCCGGAATTTTGTTGAACAATCAGTTTGAGCCTTTTGTCTTTTCTACAATATTCTTTTATTATTCTGACTGATCTATCCGTACTGCCATCATCAACAACAATACATTCGTAATTATGGAATGTTTGATTCAATACTGAATCCAAAGCATCCTTTAGATACTTTTCGTTATTGTAATTTATGAAAATCAAAGATATTTCTGGCATATTATTGCTGATAATAACATTTATCAATAATACTGTATGAACCGGTGCTGTCCGACCCAGTACCTGCGGGTGTATAGCATTGGGTTATGGCTGAATTATCGCCAGCAACACTGGTCGCCCCAGTCGCCGTTGGGCAACTGGTACATCCACTTGTTCCATTTGAAGAAGAACCATAATATCCCTCAGCACACCGGTATTGTTTTACAGATGTCAGTGTCCCATTTTGACACTCTTCGTATTCTAATTTTTGATATCCGGTACCGTTGGCTGTCCATGAACCGGTCACAAGACACTTTCACAAACCGCTGGATGTACACCACCGCCGGTGGAACACCCTTCAGGGCATGCAGCGTTATCTGTGTTTAAAACACAAACACAAACATCTGTAGTGTCGGCAACTCCACAATGCGAAGCGGCCCAAGAACTATAGCACGAAGAACTGCCGCCAGCCATTTCATTAATAAACGAATACCCAGATGGACAGTTTTGTCCAATAGGCTGCAGAACATAATTACAATAATATTTAGCACTTGCAGCTGATGAATTTTTTGACAGCAAACCAAAAAAAGCAAACATACAAAACACCAGTTTAAAAAAACATTTCATTTTCTCCTTTTCTTTTTGAAAAAATGTGTGGTTTTGAAATACAGACATTTGATTGTCATACTGTGTTGCGATTTTATTTATTGCGGGCCAGCGGATGGCCGATGTGTAAAATTCATCGCAAAACTTTATAAATTTCTTTCTTGTTTTATCACTGCATATATCCAGCAGATTGACAGCCTGGAAAGTCCATATTTTTGAAATGTAGTTTTCATATAAAAGAACAGATTTATGGTTAACGCCCCGCATAATTTTTTGATAATCGCGACTTGCCGCCACCGCCGCAGCCTTAATAATTGGGCACAAAGCAGATTGATATCTTCTAAGCAAATCAACATCAAGCATAGACATAACTGTCTTTAAAAGTACATCTGCTTCTTCGCCTGATATTTCTTGGTCCAGATGAGGTAAATTCTTTGCCAGCCATTTTTTATATTCATTGTATGGATTCGGCCGGTTCATTTCGGGCATTCTTGAATAGCTTGAAATATCTTCACCGACCAATAATTGAAAAGCGGCCGCAAAATATCCGGTCTTTCTGGCAATATTTCGCACCAGGATTAATTCCATGCACCGCGCGGTGCATTCTTCATGTATATTGGACGTTATCTGCTGACGGGCGTTGAACATGAATTTGCTAAAAGACCCGATATCAGTTCGGTGCTTTAGTTCATGTATAAATGCAAATGGTAATCTTGAATTATGAACGGATTGTTCAAAGTTTGGCGTAATAAAATATCGAACAGTAATATTGTTCCTTAACGGATTATAATATGCCACCGGCATAAAGGAATCATCTGAATTATTATTTGATTCATAAATACATGTCACAAAATCAATTTTTTCCAAAGTGTATACAATTAATTTATAATCCCTGTAATTATCACTGATAAAAGCAAACAAAGATTCAAAATCATAATTTTGTGGTACCAAGGGTGCGCTTTGTGTTAAGGCTGTATCACCCGCAGCGATATTTTGCGCCCCATTGTTTGATAATAATATTGATGAATTTACTGTGGTTGCGTCGCCTGGGGCGGTATTTTGCGCCCTGGCACCACCCAAAGACAACACCACCAGCGTCCAAAGGGCTGCCTTTCTTCGTGCAAACAGCACAATTTTGTTATTCATATCTGGATATTCCCCATGCTGAAAAAAAACCGCCAAAGGAATTGGCGGTCGGGGAGTTGAAATAATCATAGAATAAATGACCCCACTGGTTTTCGGCGAACCTATTGTATAACCAGCAGCTCCCCGACCCAGCGGGGGTTATATCCAGAAAAAAAAGCGCATCCGCGCCCTAATTTCTTGTGCGGATTCGGCGCACAAATCATGCGTCGTATTCTATGGGCTATTTCACGGCCCCGAAGCCACATCCCTGTGAATTCGTTTTGCATGATAAATCATATGCCAAAATTTTGCAAGTTATAATTATCTATATGTGTCTGCACGATCAAAACCGTCCCCCTTTTGCACAAATCAAATCCGTACGTCTGAAAGACTTGTTTTGAAAGAGTTTATTCGTCTGTGTGCACAGCCATTAGCGGTGTATCCCCACAAAGCGAAACCGATAATGGCCGTTGATAAACCTTGTTTTTTACTATTAGGGGTGGACGGATATCAATCTGCGGCAACAGTTATAATTATCTATAAATATTTCATCCAGCGCGACAAAAGCAATAAAAAGCCCTGTGGGTCACCAAAAAACATACGCTGTTGGAACATATGACAAAATTGATAAAAAAATACTTGCAATTAAAATCGCATCGGTATAAGATAGCAGGGCTTTATCTGGGGTTGTAGCTCAGTTGGTTAGAGCGTCTGCCTGTCACGCAGAAGGCCGCGGGTTCAAGTCCCGTCAATCCCGCCAGATAAAATTAAAACACCATCGCAAGATGGTGTTTTTGTTTTGTCTGAATGAATTTGTGGACCAAGAACCCGCGGGTTCGCATACGAGTTAAGTGTTGCAAGCATTGCGCGGCAAAACAAAGATCTGCATAGCAAATCGTACGAGTGGTGAGTGCGAAGTCACGAACAATCTCGATCAATCCCGCCATTATTAAATACAAAACAGTCCCACGACGGTTTTGTATTTAATAGTCACCACATCTAAATACGTTCCTATAACCTTGTGCAATGACATTAGTTTATCATAAACCATTACTTGTTTGACAGATTCAATCTAACTTTGTATTATCCAGTTGATTCATAGAAATATGTATCAAACATACTGTTAGTGGAAAGGGCTTAATCACCCTGATGTTACTGATGCAGATATGCATTATCGACTTAGCATTCCTGACTTATTGTCGGGAAGTCGTTGCCATATAATACCCGCAAGGGGAAAGCAACGAGGTCTTGTAATATCAGACTGATTAACTTCCCGACACCCACTTTCAGTGGGTGTTTTTTTTCAACTTTTTTACCAAAAGGATAAAAAATGAAGAAGTTAGTAATCGCAGTCATCATTTTATTTCACAGCAATCATGCCGCGCTTTGCACACAAACTTGTACCGTGGGTCAGGTCGGAATAGACGGACTATGCACAACCTGCAGTTCGTTGACAGGTGATCCCCATTCCACCAGTGACGGCGGAACAGATGCATTTACCAAAGGGATTTTGGGATGCTATGTAACAACAGGTTCAGATTCCACGGGCACATTTCAATATGTCCCAAGATGCAATTACAGTGTGGATGCCTCGGCAATATGCAGCCAAATGGGCTCCACTTACACGAATGGCAATTGCGATGGATCCCCACTTTTCGTAAGTTTTAATCGTCGAGAAGGCGCCACCAGTTGGTGGGGTGAGACAGTTCAGGAAGTCTGTAATGAACAAGCCTCGGAAATTTGCGGTAATGCTTACTATGACCCCATCAGCAAAGGCTGTTACATAACAGAATGGTGTTTTGATTTTTTAGTGAATGCTGCCGGTATGGATGAAATAGACTTTTTCCCGCTTTAAGAACATAACAGAATTCTGCTGTTATTTAAAGAGATAAATGCTACACTACATGGGGTAAAAGGAGAAAAATATGAAATTAAGAAATTTGGCAATCGCAATCAGCTTGGTCGCTTTAACAGCTTGTGACAACAGCAATCAGACACAGCAAAATCCAGAATTGTTAAAGGGTCAGAACTTTATCACGACCATAAACGGCGTTGATGTAACCCTGTCATTTGATGCGAACGATATGCGTTCTTATGGCAAAGTTGTAAACAGATATAATGCTTCATACGCAGCAGACACATCTGGCAAAATTGGTTTTGGTCCAATAGCTTCAACAATGATGATGGGTCCAGAAGGTGCAATGCAGGCAGAATCTGAATACCACAAATTCCTGGAAACAGCTCAATTATATAAATTGGACGGCAGCACATTAAAGATCAAGAATATCGAAGGCAAACAAATTGAATTCAAATCTTTGGATGAATCTGGCCCAGCAGCTGCGGAAACAGA
>JAIRLP010000059.1 GCA_031259365.1 Rickettsiales bacterium | reverse complement strand
ATTCGGTCGTTATTCGAACGATTATGAACCTTATGAATATTATGAAACATCAGATCCGAAATATAAGGTTTATGATGACCTGGCACGCGTGAATGATTAATTTTTAACTTGTATTTACTAGGATTTTGTTATATAATCACTACTGATACCAAAGGGTATCGTGGAGTCAAGACCACTTATTATGCGTCCGTGGGGACGATAAAAACCTCCAACATTGGTTGGAGGGCGGTGAATATATTGAATAAGCCCGCAATTTCATAATAATTGTCTTGAACCTCCAACCGCCTTTTGCGATTTTATGTCGCTTTTGGTGATTGTTATCGCGGGCAAGACATGAATAAAATAATAAAATTTTTATTTGCGATTTTGATAGCATTTTATACAGGCATGTCGGCTCATGCTGAAATTGTTGCTAAATCTTATGTTGATAAAATAGTTGGTGAATTGTCATACATACCAAAATCAGAAAAGGGGGCCGCGATGGGTGTTGCCTTGCTGGATTCTGAATCCAAAGTTCCCATATCTCAGATACCGATTGGTATCACCGGCGGCACCGTTGCAGCGGGGAACGATTCGCGCATCATCAACGCCGTTGGGAAAACCGGGGATGAGACGATTTTAGGGGTCAAAACTTTCTTGACCATTCCTGTGTTTCCGACAGCAGAATTGCCAAAAATATGATAAGACTGTTCGCGCTTTTACTAATAGGTTTTCTTTTGACAAGGCCGTGTGCTGCCGCTGATTTGCATCCAGGCGTCACTGTTGGTCACGTCAGAGATGTTTTTGCCCTGCATGGATGCAATCTGACGAATTCATCGCCGGAAAATTATGCGGCGAATATGGAATATCTGTTAAAAATCGTGGATATATGTAACCGGGGCGCGACTGGTTATGGCGCGACGGAATACGCCACGCTGCAAGGCGCCAATACTTATGCGGTCGATTGGTGCGCCGACAATTTGCTGAAAGACCTTTATGTCAGCCAGGATAGCGTTTCTTTGGTCGGGTGGCAATACATAGACACCGGGATTATTCTGGATTCTTTGGGTGGATTTATCATAGAGGCGGATATACAGCTGATGGGAAGAAGGGCGATATACGGGTCCAGTGCAACATATGCGGATAATGTTGAAGGGATAGAACTGACATCAAACAACGGGATATATTATTATCTTAGTAAGGATCCTTGGGTTATAATAATGGCGGACTTCTCGGACACGCAACGGCGTCACACGTACAGGCAGGAAAATAAAATATATAAAATTGATGGGGGAGTTGTTTCTGTGGCGGATAGAACGATACAGCCCCAGACTGTGAATCTTGTTATTGGCGCGCTGAACCAGGGTGGCACCATACGGTTTGACGTACCTGCTGGCGGCGTGCCGAGCACCCTGGTTATATATGCATTTAAGGTTTGGAATGCGGGAGCATTGGCGCGTGATTTTGTGCCTGTAAAATCTGCTGAAACCGGCGAATACGGCCTGTGGGATAATGTCAGCCGGACGTTTTTTCCAATTATTCGTACCGACGCTTAGCTTAGACGTCCGTTTAAACAGCCCATGGCTTTTGCCTATTTCGGCCAGGAAAATATAAGTTTAAATCTTTAGCATCAATCCGGTGTGATCGGTTGGTTTGCTGTGCAGACGTGGTTCCAGATCAATTTCACAATCTTTGACCAATTTTTGCGCAGCCTTGTTTGCCAAGAAATAATCTAATCGCAATCCTTGATTCTTTTGCACATTGTTTCCACCACGATATCCATACCATGTATATCCAACTTCATCCGGGTGCAGATGGCGCCATACGTCCAACCATCCCGCATCCAGCCATTTTTGCATAATGGCGCGCGCTGCTGGTGCGGAAATTGAACTGCCTTTATATGCTGGTGGGTTCCATACATCACGGTCTTCGATGGCAACGTTAAAATCGCCTGCCAAGACAACTGGTTCTTCGCTGTTAAGATAATGTTCAATATGTTTTGTAAAATGATTCATCCATTCGATCTTGTATGGGAATTTTGGTGAATCTATGGCTTCGCCATTTGGCATGTAGACGTTGATAATACGCGCGCGCCCATCAATGACACATTCAATATATCGGGAATTAACATCTGCATAGTTTGGCAGGCCACGCGTGACATCTTCTATGGAATATTTGGAAAAGACAGCAACCCCGTTATAGCTTTTTTGACCAAATACCTTGATGTTATATCCATATTCGTCAAACAGATTATGTGGAAAACAAGAATCTTCGCACTTCAGTTCTTGAACCAAAATGGTGTCATATTCGCCTTTTTTAAGAATGTCCATAAAGCTTTCAGCATGAGCGCGGATAGAATTAATGTTCAAAGTCAGGATTTTCACGATTTTTGTCCCTTTGTAATTTGTTATTTGCATTATCTGTTTCATAGCCTATAATAGACATCGTCCAATATAAAAACAACAAAGATTTTTGTTGTGAACGATGCTAGACAGTGTAGAAAAAAGATTAGGCGATTTGCGACAAGAAAATTAAAGAAGAAACAAGTGTTTTTGTGCAAGATACTTGATAATTTATTCTACGCACAAACCAACCAATCTTTTTTCCACACTGTCTATAGAATGCAGCGAACGCCCAAACGGCGCTGGCTATTTTTTGTGTTTCACAACAAATGTGCAAAATAGGAAATAAAAAATGAATATGTTTCAGTTACTAGAAAAGACCACCGCGAGGTATCCGGATAATCTTTTCTTGGTTCGTGAAGAAGTAACTTATACAGGCTTCGTGGACTTGGTAAAAAAACGTGCGGCAACTTTGCATGCACAAGGTGTTAAAAAGGGTGATGTTATCGGTATCTTGTCCCATAACATTCCACAATTCCCAATCACATTATTTGCGATTTGGTATTTGGGTGCAAAATGTTTGATGTTGGATACAAACTTGACCCCATTTGAATACAGCAATATGGCGGAACTGACTGAATGCAAAATGGTATGCGCGGAACAGTCCTTCTTTTTTAAGACTGACAAATTTACATTTGTTGATATCGCCACAGAAGATGGGCCAGCAAATCCAGATATAAAGGCAGCAAGTGTCGAAGCTTCTGATATTGCCACATTATCATTTACATCGGGATCGACTGGTACACCAAAGATTGTGCCATTGACACACTTTAACTTGGTTGAATGTGCAAATTCTTTGGAAGATATGAACCAATGGATTAATCCGGGGGATATCTTGTATGGATTCTTGCCAATGTACCACGTGTTTGGTTTCGCAGTAGAATTGCTGGCGACGCTGCATTATGGTGCGGGTGTATTATTACAACCAACTGTTAATCCAAAAGAAATCATGGATGACTTTAAGAAATATCGTCCACAGATTATCCCTGCCGTTCCACGTTTATGGGAAGTGTTCCGTAACAAGATTATTGAAGGTATCAAAGCCAAGAAAAAATGGTGGCTGGTGTCTATTGTATTGAAATACGGCAAGGTCTTGAAAAGCATTGGTCTGGGCTTTTTGGTCAGAAAAATCCAACAGCAAATCTTGGATATCTTCGGTGGTCGCGTATCATTGTTGATTGCAGGGGGCGCTGCTACTAAACCAGAAGTAGAAACATTCTATGAACGCTTGGGCCTGACATTTATCCAGGGTTATGGTTTGACAGAAACAGTTGGACCTATCTGCATTTCCAAGCCAACTAAAAAGCGCTATCCATTTGCGTTTGGTGGACCAATTACAAATAATGAATGCGAAATTCGTGATAAAAACGAAGATGGCGTTGGTGTATTGTGGTTGCGCGGTCACCAGGTATTTGGTGGTTACTTGAACAATGAGGCTGTGAATTCAGAAGTGTTTGATGAAAAAGGCTTCTTTAACACAGGTGACATGGTAAGCATGGATCCGAATGGCGAATTGCATTTTGCTGGTCGCAAGAAACAGGTTATTGTTTTGGATTCAGGTAAGAATGTTTATCCAGACGAATTAGAAGGTCTGTTCATCACAATTCCAGGTGTTAAAAACGTTGCTGTTTTTGAACACAGGGTAAAGAACAAAACTGTATCTTATGCAGTGTTCAGTGTTGATGAAAAAATGACAATCCAAGAATTGTCAGCAGCGGTCGCAGCGGCAAATAAAAAAGTGGCCAGCTATAAATGGGTAACACACTTTGCGATGACCAACGAAGATCTACCGCTTACAAGTACCCAAAAGGTAAGACATCACGTCGTACGTGACAAACTGATTGCGGGCGATTATCCAACGCGCAAGGAATAAGATCAAGTATCGATAGATATCTAATTTAAAATAAAAAACCGGTCAAACGACCGGTTTTTTATTACTTTTATTTGCGAACATTTTCTTTGTGACGCTTTAAAATTTCGAATCGAATCTTGTTAAATGGGGTATCATTTTTTTGCAATTCGTATTCCATCGGCATAGTAATAATCCCAGGTGTGTTTTCGGGATGCATTTGCCAATTGGTGGCTGTGTAGTGACCTGGTCGTTCAACGTTCAATTCATAATCTTGATAGTGGAATGTATCAAAGTGTGGTGAAGTCATCATCTTTAAAAATCCAGGTTTCATGAATACATTGCCAGCAACATTATTACCACTGAATGTTGTTTTGATGATTGTATCGATCATCGGTTTTTGCAATGCCGGTGTGCCAATAAAATCTAACCAAGGTTGTTGGGCTTTCAATGAGGTTTC
>JAIRLP010000056.1 GCA_031259365.1 Rickettsiales bacterium | reverse complement strand
GGTTTACTGTATCTTCAACCATAGAAGCATAATTATTTGTATTACTGTATTTAGAAGCCCAAACAAAAGTATTTCCAACGCCAATGTTATTGCTTATACAAGCGGCTTTTTCTTTATCGCGTTTGTCCAAAGGGATCACAGCATCTGCAACAATTGGCTGAGTGCTGGATTTATCTGTTGTAATACCAGACATAGCTGACAGCTGGTTCTTGGATGCAACTGCACGTGGTGCACTGCCCCACTGCTGGGCCATACTGCGACGATCGGGCGCTGGGCTGGCCGCAAAAGCAGACGCTGATACAGCGCAAATTGCTATAAAAGAAAGTATTTTGTTCATGTTTCTTCCCTACTACGAATACTTTGATTATATCATAAATCGCCCCTAAAACAAAGTACAAATGCATTCAGAGACTTTAAAAAAACCGTGCGATGCACGGTTTGTTTTATATTATAAAAAATGAATAGAATGTGGGATATGCGCCGTTTGGAACAAAAGGAGTGTACAAGCAGTACATGACTGACGTTCCAAACAAGCAGATACCCATTATATTTATTTTTGCCATTTCCATTCGATTTTGGATTCAGTCCCTTTAAGCAGACGCTTGATATTTTCACGATGGCGCCACAGACATAATGCTGCGATTGCAACAAAAGCCCAGCCAGCTGTTGTGCCAATTGCAAAGCCCAAGAAAGGCAAAACCAAGAATCCCACAACAGCGCCAGCCGAAGAAAATCCAGTTGTAAATGCGATCAGTAACCATTCAATACCAATAATTACAAAAGAAAATGGACTGATCGCCAGCAGAACGCCAAACATAGATGAATTACCTTTGCCGCCTTTGAATTTCAACCAAACTGGATAGCAATGGGCAAAAATGGATGCAAATCCACACCATGCGGCAAAGCCTTCGCCGGACAAAGAATAACCCAACCACACAGCAGCAATAGATTTTGCCATATCCAAAATCCATACCAAGCCTGCCAATTTCAGGCCACCAACACGCATAACATTGGTCGCGCCGATATTGCCGCTGCCAACTTTGCGCAGGTCGCCCTTGCCTGCAAGTTTTGTTAACAATAATCCAAATGGGATAGATCCTAACAGATATGAAATAATAATTCCAATTGCGTATATCATGGTATTCCTTTACTTTTTCTTGCTTTTTCTATGGTTTCGGTATAAAATAACCCTTGAACACAGGTGATGTAAGCAATTATAACATCATTTTGCAACAGATAAAAATTATTCACCAGTTGCACATATGTGTGGGTTACGCGGGGGTCTTCCCTGTCGGACTGTTTGGTGGGTCTGGATCATTACCCAACAAATGTTAAAGCCAAATTGGTCTTTTCCCCACATAATGATTTTATATCCTGTTTGCGTCCCTTCATAAAATAACAAAGGTAAAATACAATGGCAAACCACAAGTCCGCTAAAAAAAGAATTTTAGTAAATGCAAAAAAGAATGTAATTAACACAGCACGTCGTTCTTCTGTTAAAACAGAAACAAAGAAGGCCATCAAAGCAATTGAATCTGGTGACAAAGCAGCAGCCGTCGCAGCAACACGTTCAGCCGAATCAAAAATCATGAAAGCTGCTGGCAAAACAATGCCAAAAAAACGCGCTGCCCGCAAGGTATCACGCATGGCCAAGAAAGTTGCAACAATGTAATTCTTCTTGAAAAAATGAGTCCCGCATTTGCGGGATTTTTTATTACCTTACGCTTTTTTTAGGGCAAGGTTGCCCCGTGAGCGGCGGCATTGTAGGGTCTGCACCTACTTACCATTATCCTTGTTTCTGTCATCCTTTGTCCCGCAAGAGGCGAGATGAGGCAATATAAAATGACACATAGTAGCCATAGAAATCTGACATATATAGGACACAAGTAAGATTTTACAATTTTTACCTGTGTGTCCATATGCAATTTCGCTGGATTTTTATTTTGCAATTTTGTATGATTAAAATGAGGGGAAAGAAGATGCACTCCATAGAAATATGCGCGGGGGCTGGCGGTCAAGCAATAGGTCTTGAACAAGCTGGTTTTTCGCACGATGCTTTGGTAGAAATAGAAAAACTCGCTTGCGATACGCTACGGGTCAATCGTCCGCAATGGAATGTTATAGAAGCAGATTTACATAATTGGTCGGCAAAAAAGTATTACGGCGTTGATTTGTTTGCCGGCGGAGTTCCTTGCCCGCCATTTTCTGTTGCCGGAAAACAAAAAGGCAAAGATGATGAGCGCGATTTATTTCCAACAGCCCTGCGTTTGATTAGCGAATGCAATCCCAAAGCGGTATTGTTAGAAAATGTAAAAGGATTGTTTAGTCCAAAATTCTCTGAATATCGTGAACAGATAAAATCACAATTAGAATCTATGGGCTATATTTGTTTTTGGAATCTGATACAAGTCAGTAATTATGGCTTGCCTCAACTGCGCCCACGCACGATTTTAATAGCATTGAAAAAGCAATATGCAAAACATTTTATGTGGCCACTGGGATTGGTTGCCCCGCCGCCGACAATCGGTGATTTATTAAAAGAGGAAATGGCTTCTAATGGATGGATGGGCGCGGAAGAATGGGCTAGAAGTGCGGACGGAATCGCCCCAACTCTTGTCGGAGGAAGTAAAAAACATGGTGGGGCTGATTTGGGTCCGACCCGTGCGCGGCAGGCATGGGCAAAGCTAGGCGTAGATGGAATGGGAATAGCGGATAAATCGCCTGATAAAGGATTTGTCGGTATGCCAAGACTTACGATTCGTATGGCGGCATTGGTTCAGGGTTTTCCAAAAAACTGGCAATTTTCTGGAAAGAAAACTCCGGCATATAGGCAAATAGGCAATGCGTTTCCGCCGCCCGCGGCAAAAGCAATGGGGAAAGCAATACTTAAAGCACTTATTGCTGGCGCAGAATTGGAACAAGAGGATTTTACAAATGGCAAAATTAGGGTCGCGGGCTAAACTGCGCCAATATTTCTACGATAATATAGGAAAAGTATTGTCGTCCGATGAACTTCGTGAAGTTGCCGGAACTTCCGAGTGGGCGCGTCGTGTGCGTGAATTGCGCGATGAAGAAGGTTTGCAAATTTTAACAAATCACGATAGGGCAACATTAAAGCCTGGGCAGTATCTTATGGAAACGGCAAAACCCAAGCCAGCATTTGCCCGCGGAATCGGTAAAGAAACCCGCGCTTATGTTCTAGATAGAAACGGATTTACTTGCCAAATGTGCGGGGCGGTAGCTGGCGAGCCGCATCCGTATGACCCAACAAAGAAAACGCGACTTCATATTGGACATATCATAGACAAAAGCATGGGCGGGACGGACGATTATTCAAATCTGCGGGCTATTTGCAGTGTTTGTAATGAAGGGGCATCAAATATAACTTTGGAACGTCCGTCTTATGAGAAAATACTGATTCAACTTCGTCGTGCAACTGGTGCAGACCAATTGAAAATACTTGAGTGGTTGAAAACAAAATTTCCTGACGCAGAATAAAAACAGAGAAAAAAGACATATAGTAGCCATAGGAATCGGCAGGTCAAAAACAATACCCCGCAATGCTAATGCCATTGCGGGGTATTGTTTTTCGCGTAAGGTAATTTTTTATCGCTTGCAAGATATTTCATCACGAGTCCAAGGTTAAAATCAATAGCATAAAAAAAGCGCCCCTGGGGCGCTTTTAATTGTTTAAGAACCTAGTTCAATGGGGCTCCCCAATGCTGTTGGATATTACGTTCCACATCCATCGGGCTGACCAACACCTGTGGCGTCAAGATCACAACCAGAACGTCACGTTGGGAATTAGATTCGCGTGATCCAGACAATGCCATAAAGTCAGGATCTCCGATACCATATCTTGTATCGTTGTTTGTCTGTTTTTCAAATCCAGATACAACCAACATCTGGCCAGATTCCATGATCACTTCTTGCATAAAGCTGCGTTCTTCAACTTCTGGTAATTGCAGTGTAACCCCTGGACTTGTTGCGGTACCGCCAATCGTTTGTGTATTCATGCTTAACAATTCACGGATAGACATTTTGAACAACAACAAGATTTTTCCATTTTCCAAAATGTTTGGCAACAACTGCATCGAAAAACCTGTCTCCAAATCATCTTGGTCAACAGTTGAAGATTCAACGGTTGTAAAGTTTCTGGATTCAAAACGTTTAATGTAACCCGTTGTTCTGGTGTTACTTACCGGGGCCACGCGATTATTACGTGTGGTTACACCTACGTTTGTAACCAAAGAAACTTTGCCCTGCTTTGCCAATGCCTGGATCAATGCATTTGAACCAGCAGCGCCAGACAATGAGCCGTCACGAATTTGTCCTTCGGTATATGCATCACCCAAACTTGTTCCGCCCGCACCGACTAATGCACTGCCACCCACCAAGTTTGATAGAACAGCGATGTTCATACCGCTTGCTTCGGTCTGGGCAGACGAAGACAAATTATTCTTTGGATTTGCAACAATATCCAAACCAGTTGCAGCATTAATCGCCGCCGCCAAGTTCAGGCCCAATGCGGATGTATTATTTATAGAGACCTGCAAAACCTTGACGTCAATCGTTACCAATTGAGATAAACGTTTATTCTGTTTTGCGATATAATCCCCAACGCGCGTCTGAATAGATGGTGGCGCCGTCACTGTAATTGTACCCAAAGATTGAGACACAGTAAATGCAGCATTATCATTTTTACCAACAATAGATGCGATTGTCTTTTCAACTTCTTCCCATTCTTTCAGTGTGGATTCCAAAGATACTTGGTTTCCATCGTCTGTACGTATCGCAGATTGATATGAAATATCTGTCCCCAAGGCATATAATGTAAATGTCTTGGTTTCTGTTTCATAGAATACAATTGAATTTTTGTCATAGTACCACAACAGATCCAAATCGGTTGCAACCTGTGACAGCAAACCTGACAATTTGCCGGTGTATGCTATATTCATTGTCTTCTTTAATTTTTCACCATTAATCTGACTATCAATCTTTACTGGGATCCCAGAAATAGAATAAATATTATTTGCCAATACCTGTAATGAAACTGGTTCATTTAACAAGATGGTAATACCAGTATCTGTTTCAAATTCCCTTGGCAATCTGTTTTTATGTTCCAAAACAGTCGATTTGCTGCCCAACCAAACACCTTCGGACATATAAATGGTATCACCACTTGTTACCTTAGCACGAGGATTCTTAGCCATTTCAAATGCATCATAAGCATTGATAAAGTTCTGATCAACTTCGCCTGCAACCTTGGCAGATTCTTTTTGAGCACAACCGAACACCAGCGGCATCAAACATAATGCAAGCGGCAGAGTCTTTCCAAAAGTCATTGATTTTTTCTTCATGTTTAATTCCTCTCGCTGCAGCCCTTTTTATTCTTCTGTTGTGGAAACAACCAATACTCTATTACCTTTATAGAATTTTGCATATGGGATCGGTGTCGCACGACCAAAGTTACGAACCAGCGCACTGGACACGTCTACAAAACGACCTTTGAATACAGCGCTTGCTTCTATTGGATATTCACGAGATGTGGCCCAAACCAAATCCCATCCTTCTTTGTCACACCAGTTCTGCAAGACTTCGCGCAAAGTCTGACCGGATGCCACAACCCAGGAACGAACTTGATCTTGTAATTCTTTTGGTGCTTCTGCGTCAGCTGACTGATCAACAGCGATTTCACCATTTGTACCAAATTCAGCGGTAACGCCTGTTGCTGTAACAGAAGCCATCATGTTTGCATAACTGCTGTTGCCACCACATCTTTTGCGAGTGCTGCGTGATACCGCCAAAACTTCGCCACCATCGTCTTCCAACATTTCGCGATGCAGCAAAGGCATTTCAGAACCAACATTGCATTCATCATCAAAACCCATTGGAACCTGGGAACCATGCAACATATTTGCACCACCAGACCAACCGCCGAAACTGCCACGAGAACCCAGATTAAAATTATTTTCAACCACCAGATCTGCGCCAATTTTGGATACGATACGAATGTTATCATCTCGTTTTTTCAAACAACTTGCACCACCTTCACAAGAAACGGCGACGTCTGCATCAGACCCAGACAATGGCCAAGCAGGCACTGCGACAGGTTCCGCATAGCGTACTTCTTCTTGCGTGTAACTGGTGTACGTATCATATACAGGTTCTTCAACGACCTGTCTGTCTTCTTTGTAAAATACTTCTGAAGTAACGACCTGGGGCAAAGGCTGCGCGGCGAAACAGTATCCTGCTGCGGTTGCGAACATAGCTATTATCAAAATCTTACGGAACATCAAAGCTTCCTTTTTAAAAGTTTCATTCTATTATGACAATATTATAACAATATCAACGAATCAGCGCAAGACCTAAAAATTCATGAAAATTCATACGAATCGGTAAAAAAATGCTATACTTGCAATGATCTATTTCAGGAGAAGTTAATGAATGATATTTTTATCTTGGTTTCCATTATTATAATTATTGCGGGCCTATTCGCCTTGGGTTTGTTCACATATCTTATTAATTCCAAGATAAAAGTCATAACCCGCACCCTGTCCCACCAATATGCCCTGATGGTAAAAATGCAATCTGTATTAAAAAGCAAGTACGCCACGAATGTGGTCACAGAAAATGCTGAAATGCTTTACCAAGACCTGTTACAGAACTTGATCCCCGTTATGGCCGCGATTGATATTATGCCACGCAGCACAGCCGAACATCCATTATGGCGAGCTTTGGGCGGCATCATGGATGAATATGCAAAAAATCCTTTTGCACTGGAAAAATTGCGCCGGGCCATTAAATTAGACAGTGAGGTTGCCCGCAGTGTTGACAATTATTTAAATCGTGCAGATGGATTCCTTAGCCATTTGACCACGACTGAACCAAACGGAATTCTATCTGCTACTTTTACAGATGGTTTATTGGGACAGTCCTTGACCTTTTTCAACCAGGCAAAGCAATTGGCCGAAGCAGAATAAGAATTATGTTAAACAAAGATACTATTTCAAATATATCCAAAGCCAGGAATGAACCCGAATGGTTATTACAATGGCGACTGAATGCTTTTGAAGCCTGGCGGAAGATGCGCGAACCCCATTGGGCAGAAATCAAATATGACCCAATTGATTATGATGGACTTAATTATTATAACGAACCTGCACCGATTGATAATTCTGATTTAAAAGGCGTTTATGAAAAAATGGGATTGCCGATCAGCGAACAGAATGCATTATTAGGGATGGCGGTTGATACAGTTATCGACAGCCGCAGCGTGCATACTTCTTATACCGAAGAACTGGAAAGATTAGGAATTATCTTTTTACCATTTTCCGAAGCTGTTGAAAAACATCCCGATTTGGTTAAAAAATATTTGGGCACAGTAGTGCCGCCCACAGATAATTTCTTTGCCGCTTTAAATGCAGCAGTATTTTCTGATGGTACTTTTGTTTTTGTTCCTAAAAACACAAAGTGTCCAATTGATTTGGCCAGTTATTTCAGAATTGAAACGGCAAAAATTGGTCAATTTGAAAGAACTTTGATTGTTGCAGAAGATGGGGCTGAACTTTCCTATCTAGAAGGTTGCAGCGCGCCCCGTCGTCCAAATCACCAATTGCACAGTGGTGTCGTAGAAGTGATTGCAAAGGATAACGCTGTTGTTAAATATGCAACGGTCCAAAACTGGTATGCGGGGGAATACAAGGCACGCAATGATTCTGACGACAAGAAAAAAGTCGGTGGCGGCGGTATTTTAAATTTTGTGACCAAGCGTGGCATGACATATAAAAATGCACGTCTGGATTGGACCCAGGTAGAAGTCGGTTCTGCTATGACATGGAAATATCCGTCCACGATATTAAAAGGTGATGGATCGTCCAGTGACTTTTATTCCTTGACAATTACGCGCGGTAATCAACAGGCTGATACCGGCACCAAAATGATTCATATTGGAAACGATACGAAATCTAATATTGTATCCTATGGCGTTGCACTGGAAGAATCTGTTCAAACATATCGCAGTTTGGTCAGCTTTGCTGGAACGGGCGGAAAAAATGCCTGTAAATGTGACAGCCGATTAATTGGTGATAAATGTGTGGCAAATACATTACCGACAATTATTCATACCAACGGCGAAAATGAACAAAGCCACGAAGCAAAAACCGGTGCCATTGATGCGGCGTCCCTGCTGTATCTGACCCAAGCAGGGTTGGAAGAAGACGAAGCAACAGCATTAATTATTGGCGGTCTGGCGTCCCCTATTATAAATCGTTTGCCAATGGAATTTTTGGTTGAATCAAAAGCACTTATTAAAATGGCGCTGTCCTGTCGCTGATGTCAGATAATATCGACAATATAAAATCAAGGATTCCCGCCTTGACGCTTTTTATTGGTAAAGTCCACGCGCTGGGCTATTTTATTTGCATGCTTGCGCATTGAAAGATAAAACAACAAGCATCCAAAAATTGTGACTTTGCAGAAGAAACTGTTACCGCATGCCACCCCCAGGCATGTCAAAATCAGCAGCGCTGTGAACAAATTTCGGGAATAAGTATATTCGCGGGTCAGAATTTTGATGCAATCGTTTTCTTTTTCGGCATATTGAAAATGCCCATAGTCTTTCCATGTCATCTGCAACATCCGCGACAGCCAGCATCTGTCTTCTTTTTTGTTTTTCAGCAATTTTTCGACAACCAGCGACCCCAGCCTGTCTATTACTGTTCCCAAAAAATAAATCCCCACAATGAACAGCGACCCTGTCATCAGAGACAAATGTTCCGTGGAAGACAATATGGCGATAAATTGGTCAAATTGTGAGGGGAATAAAAACATGATGCCAACGCAAAAAATCATCCCTACGAAAAACATATTCAAAATATTGTAAAATGGCAAATCTGAAATAGACATAAATTCCTACCTTATTGATAAATAAAATACCACCAAATATCTGGTGGCAGGGGGTTCAGAACTATTCATCAGAAATAGTGCCATGCTTTCAAAATATAACACGGCCCCCCTGCCAATATGGACAGAGGGCTTTTTTTCGTCTGGCTAAGACGCTGATGATAAAGGGTTCTGACACCCTGTTACAGAAACTCTCTATAACAAGGCAATTTTATCAAAAATTGCAAAAGATGTAAACATGTATTATAATCGTGGAAACAAAGGTAAATAGATGCTATCCATACAAAATCTTTCCGTATCGTTTAATGGCAGAAAATTGCTGGATGATATAAATCTTGAAATTGCAAGCGGCGCGCGCCACCTGCTGGCTGGGCACAACGGCAGTGGAAAATCCACATTGGCACAGACCATTGCAGGAAATCCTGACTATAATATTGATAACGGTGAAATTCTTTTTGACGGGCGCGATATTACGAATGAAAATGCAACCACACGCAGTTTGTTGGGAATTTTTTTGGGTGCGCAACATGTCCCCGAAATTCCAGGACTGACCGTGATGAGCTTTTTAAAGCATTCCATTGCAGCCCACAAGCATTTTGAAACAGGTAAAGATTTATCTATGGGTGAATTCCTGACAAATTTAGAAGCTGCCCGAGAACGATTGAATATTCCAAAGGAATGGCTGAACCGCAGTATTAATGTTGGATTCAGTGGCGGCGAAAGAAAAAGACTGATGTTGTTACGCCTGTTGTTAACCGCCCCAAAACTGGCAATCCTGGACGAACCTGATTCTGGTGCAGACGCTTCTGTCCAGAAAATGATTGTGGACGTTATAAATGAAATGTCAGGGACCACTTTCCTATTTATCAGTCACCAAGAAAAATTCACGACCTTGGTGAACCCAAATCAAACTACGACCTTGTCTTCGGGTAAAATTGTGGTAAAATAACGCGATGTCGTTGCAGTTCAAATGCAACATTCAGATAAAAGAAGGAGCTCAAAATGGCACAAAAGCCAACCCCAAAAAACAAATCAAAATTATTATCTTGGTTTTTTAACGAACCTGCAAAGTTTGCATTGCTGTCCTTTGGACTGATGGTCGGCCTTGTGGTGATTTATGCTTTGATTACAGCGGCTGTTACAGGTGGAAACACACCTTTGGCAGCTTGGCCAGTTGTTGTCCTGTTGACAGCAGCCTTGGTGTTTTCCATCTGCAAGTACATCGGATGGTTACCAAAAGAAAACCTGGACAGAAAAAGCTTTGTCGCAGTTGATAATGGACTGACCTTTTTATATTTCATATCATTGTTTCTGTCTACAATCTTTATCGTCAGCAGTGCACAGAAAATTATGCTGTACGTCATGTGGTTACAATACTATTCAATGTTCTGGTTCTTGGTCGTCGCCGTGACAGCTTCTATTATATATATATATGTTTTTGGTTTGCTGATTGGAAACATGTACGCAATTTATCGTCGCGCATTAGCC
>JAIRLP010000107.1 GCA_031259365.1 Rickettsiales bacterium | reverse complement strand
GACGGCGATCGGCGATTTGGCAGGTAATTTGCAATTGATTAAATCGGTTGGCGCAACTTGGGCCGCAACGGAAATACTAAAGCGCACCGTACGCGAAGAGCGTCCAAGAGAACCCAAAGGCAGCAAAGGCTTGTCATTTCCTTCGGGACATACGTCGTTTGCTTTTTCGGGTGCGGTATATTGGCAGCGCCGCTATGGCTGGGAAATAGGCGTTCCAATGTATGCGGCGGCAGCCTTTGTCGGATATTCTCGTGTGAGGGTAAAGATGCATGACTGGGTAGATGTTGCAGTCGGTGCAGGTCTGGGTATTGGATTCAATCTATTGTTCACAGATAGATACAAAAACACTTCAGTGGTTGCAACACCAACAGATGGTGGCGCGTATATCGGTTTTCGTACCAAGTTCTAAATTAAACAGGGTGATTAATTCGCCCTTTGTTTTTATTTGATTTTGCCCCGAATTTCGACCAGAATTTCTGGAAACAAGTAACCTTGACCATTGTTGGTTTTGATGTATTGCTGCAGTCTTTCTTGTTCTTCTTTTTTCTCGATTTCCGCACGCATATCCATCATCACTTCTTTGTACAGGCATACTGATTCAGAAGAACATAATTTACAATCATAAAATTTTGGTTCGGGTCTTTTGCCGTCGTTAAGGATTTTTCCTAGGCTTCCAATGATTGGAAATACATCTTTTGATGGGGCGTATGCCTCGGGCTGTTTTTTTAGTTTTCGATAAGGTTTATTTTTTGTATACAATATCTTTGGCGGTGTATCCAAAATTTTCTTAATCTCATCAGCGCGACTTTTGAAGATGCACATTATCATTCTGTAACATATTTCATCTGAATTGCATGTTTTGGCCACAATGTCTCTTAAAATTCTAAACACGCTTTTCTTTATATTGATATACTTTATATCTTTTTCATATTGTGCTGGATAAGATACAAGGTTTAGAAATGTGCCATGATCTGACATAATATTACTGACCTTGAACATTTTCTTTGGATTGTATTCCAGTCGCCAGACACCTTTTTCTTTAATCTTTTTGTTGCCATAGCTAAGGTCGATTTCAATTGGGCAAGCACGTGGTATTTTAAAGTCTTCGGATTTCAAAAGATTGTATCGTTGATATCCCAGTTTGTATAACAAGGTTTCGCCTGTGAACTTGAAATATGATATGATTTCGCCCGTTTCTGGGTCACCCCACCAAGGTCGCAGATTTAAGCCTGCCAGGATATTTTCCCCGTTGTAAAAGAATTCTTTGTCTTTGATAGTCGTTCTGTATTCTTCATCAAAATGCTGATATGCAACGGTAGAATCATATGGGTGTGCGGTTTGGAAATTATCTAAGTCATTTATAAAATATTTTTTTCCATCATCAGCGTTTCGAAAAAGCACAATATAGTTCGGTGGAATAGGTGTTACTCGGCACGTATGCATGTAATATTTATTTTCAAACAAAGGTGCCAAATTTTTGCCACGTAAAACATCACGATTGTTGATAAAACATTCTTTGTCAGTTATGCGATTTGCTGCCAATGCACAGGCCATAGATTGGGCTTCTTGATCTTCGCGCATTCGTTCTTCTTCATAGGGATCTGGTTCAAATAAATAAACCCACTGATTCGATGTTGGGGCATTGCGGACAATATCCAGAAAGTATTCTTCTTCGTCATCTGGCATAAACAGGTCAGCCCAGTCGTCTGGTGATGGGTATCTATTCAGATCTTTGCCCGCAAAGAACGCGTCGTTGTCAATATGATAAGGGTCTTCAGCAAACAGTTTATTCAGCTGTTGCACGCTTGGAACAGGGCTGCCATTGCCAAAATTAGCAGTCTGCCAAACGTCGTCAGGAATATAGTCCAAAGATGGTGTTTGTTGATTCTGTGACATCTTTCTTAGAAACCTTTTACAGATACTAAAATATATTATGTCAATTTGCAAATTTATTGTGAGGGCTTGAAATCTTGGAAAAACCGTGTAAAATAGAATGAAAAGGAGTCGTTAAATGGCATGGTTCAGCAAAAAGAAAAAAACAGAAGAAAACATTGAAACCAAAGTAGGCGCAGCATCAGCAGCAGCTGATGCCGCGGCGATGGAAAAAGAAGCCAAAAAGATTTCAGGGCAAATGCCATCTGGGATAAAAGAAACAGCGGCTCGTATGATGTCTGGTCAGTTTGATATGAACGATATGTTGGCTCAGCTAAAGCAAATCAAAAAGATGAGCAACTTCAGCGGTTTGTTGAAAATGGTTCCTGGTATGGGACAGGCTGTTGGGGCAATGAAAGAAAAAATCAAAGACGGCAGTGTTGATCATCAGATTAAAATTTTGGAAGCTATGACCGCAGAAGAACGCGCAGAACCAGACAAGATCTTCGCGAATGCCAAATTGCGTATTGCTGAAAAAGGTGGCTCAACTGTACGCGAAGTAGAACATATGATCAAACAGTATCAAAATATGAAACGTCAAATGGCTATGGTTCAGCGTATGGGTGGAATGGAAGCCATGATGGAAAAAATGCAAGGCGCAAAGCCGGGCGGTACCGCCGCACCAATGCCTACCAAGGGTTCTAACTAAATGAATTATAAACAGATTATGAAATTTATTCTGCCAAAGAAGATTCTTGTAATTTCTCGACCAGAAATAAATCTTGCGAACTGTCAACCATGGCGGTTTAATGTTACTTTTGATGGTGGTGAACAGAAAACTATCTTTGGTATGAACAAAAAATCTATCCAAGAGAAAATGCAGAAGTACAACAGAAAAAAGTGTGAAATAAAACAAGTGCATTTGGTGCTTATAGGGCAAGAAGCAAAAGTGTCGGTACGATAGATAACTACAAAGCAAAAATAAGAAAATAAATAGTATTGTTGTTTGAACAATACATCCCTTTCAGCGAAGGGGATATTAGGATGAAAGTAAAATGGACGAAATTTTACGATTGGCGGGTGGTCGCATTGGATGGGCCAACTGCTTTTTATGGTGAATTTCAACCAGGTAAAACAGAATTGTTCAAATATGATGTAAAAATCACTTATAAATATCATGGAACAAAAACTGTTTCTTTCTATGTGGGCACCCCATTAGTGTTTGGTCCAGTTGCGTACCGGGCCGCATGCGATTATTACAATAATTTACTGATTAAAAATAGAAACGAAATCGCCAAATACAAATCAAGAGAAAAATTAATTGAAAATTCTAAATAAGAAAATTGCAAAATCAAAATCATCTGCCGCATGGCTGCTGCGTCAGGCGCATGATCCATATGTGGTCAAGGCTCAGAACGAAGGGTATCGTGCGCGTGCAGTTTACAAGATCATTGAAATGAATGAAAAATTTAAATTCTTTCACAATGGTCAGGTGGTTGTCGATTTTGGGGCGGCGCCAGGCAGTTGGTCCCAGTATGTGGCGCGTGAATATCCAAAATCTAAAATCTTTGCGATGGATTTGTTGGAAATCAAACCAATCCCGGGTGTTGAATTTTACCAAGGCGATTTTACTACAGATGAAGCATTACATTGGCTTACAGTAAAATTGAATTTGCCAGCAGAAGGTACAGGTCATGGCAGTGTGGATGTTGTGATGTCAGATATGGCACCCAATACGGTTGGTCACAAACGTACTGATCACCTGCGTCAAATGGTGTTATTAGAATATGCTTTGGATTTTGCAAAACGCGCGTTAAAACCAGGTGGCACATTTATTGTCAAGTCTTTTACTGGGGGTGAAACTGGTGGGCTTATACGGGAAATGAGAATGTATTTTACCGCTGTACATCAAGTCAAACCGCCATCATCCAGAAAAGATTCTGTTGAAATGTTTATCGTTGCCTTGGGGTACAAGGGGTAATAATGAATGATAAAAACTATAACAATTATACAAATCATGTAATGGAAATTGGGAAAAGCTTTAATTTTAAACCAATTGATATTGATGATGTTTTATATACTTTCCCCGAAATAATTTATAAATTTCGTACAGCTATTACAAATCCTGCGATTTGCAATATCTTTTTGGGTGGCGGAAAATATGGTGATCCCAGATTTCCAGGAATGGGATTTTGTGGAATTGTCAGTTATTCGTTGAAAATATTATTTCCACAATTGGATATAGATTCTACCGCGGATATGTCGCATGTATGGACTACTTATCAGGCGACAATTTTGGATGCCACGGGCGATCAATTTATTCTGGAACAAGACTTAAAAAATGCTTATCAAGAATCACCGAAAAAGAAAGCGGCCTTGTTTAAACGTTCAAAAGACTATGTTGATGCACGCCAACATAATATGTTGTTTGGGGATGCCAACATGTTTATTTCTTATGTGTTTGGTTGGAAAGAAATGGGATAGAAACCGACAGGTCGTCGGTTTACTTTCTTAAAGATTCAGCGGCACCGCGGGCCAATTCATCAACGCGTTCATTCATTTTGTGGCCGGCGTGTCCCTTGACCCAATGCCAATGGATTTTTATTTGGGCGGCGGCTTC
>JAIRLP010000080.1 GCA_031259365.1 Rickettsiales bacterium | reverse complement strand
TGTTTTGCCATCTGTTTCGTCTGTTTAAATAGGCCTTGATACGAGGTGCCTGTTCTGCCCAAATATATGCCGACAAAGCATTCACTGTCGCGTCCGCACCCAGATTTTTGACAGGGATTTTAAATGTATTTTCCAACAGTTCGTCAATTCCGTCTATGCCAGATCCACCGCCAGATACAAAGATTTGTGCTGGTATGTATTTTGTAATGGCGCCAGCCAGTGATTGTGTCGCGGCTTCAATCGTGTCCAGCAAGATTGTCAGCAGAATTTCATTCACATCTGCGCGTGAAAAATCATATGTGGTGTCAGCTGGTGTAAATCGATCCATTTCGTTTGCAGATACAGACGCCACAGAATTTTTAATGCGCATAGCATCTGTTTTTTGAATATTTAATTCATCAGCAATGGCGCATGTAATAGCAGATTGACCCATTTCTATTTTATCAAAGAAAACAGGGCCCCTGTTGGTCCAAATAGACAGGCTGGTAAATTCAGCACCAAAATCAATAAACAAGGCAGTTTGTTTTTTTTGACGAAATATGGCATCTAACAAAAATGATGGATCTTCCAGAAATTCGGCCTGGATATGTGCGCGGCGCAAGAATGCAAAAATTTCATTCAATCGGGACGTTTCATAAAAGACTGCCCCAAACACAGAAACCAATTGTCGATCAATATAACCGACTGGTGTTAACAGATTGCGGGCAGACGATGTGTCATATCGCAGCGGAATAACATGCATCGGATAAAAGCCTTCATTTGGCTTTATCTGCGAAATTTGATGTCGGATATCTGATGTTGTGATTTTGTGTTCACCGGACCATGTGGTGCTTTTGGCGACAATTTCAAATTCAGCCTTGCCAAAGTTTCCAGTGATATATGCTGAATCAAATCTGGAACAGATTTGCTTTTCTAATTCATCAACCGCAGATTTAATGGCGAAAACGGTATCGGTACTGGATACGGTAAACAGTGCAGATCTGGTAATGCGCCCCGATCGAACACGATGAGCCACCGCCCGTACAATCGATGTTCCAATATCAAGACATAAGAAAGATGAATCAAACAGGTTCATCCCAAGATCTCCGTTTGCTGTCCAATGTTTTTATTGTTTAACCAGTATTCTGGCACTGTCACGCATATCCAAAACAGTAATCTTGCGGGACAAAATTTGATGGTTTTTATCCATCAGGCTTAATGCGCTGATGGATGCTATTGGATCAACTTCTGGTAACATAACAGTGATACCGCCATTTGTTTGAATATTCCAACGGCGATCTTCTATCCATTCCAGATAATCCAGATGAGGTGTCAAATTATGGGCGATCTTGGCAATTTCAGAAATGTCAGCCGACAGTGTCCCTTTGAAAACAATGGTATTTGCGGGTCGCTGATCAATCGGTCTTTTGACGATTGTGCCATCGGCAGACAGGGGGTAAAATTTTTCGCCATCAGTCCACAGTGCGACCGCTTTGTGTAATTTGACCTTGATCGCCAGATTTCCGTTTGGCAGACGTCGTACGGCGGACGTTTTAACATCCGGCACCGTGGCAATTCGGGCATTGATATCATCCAAATTAACAGAATAAGTTTTGGTGCCAGGTGCAATCCCTGCAAATGTTGCGATCGCAGACAAATTATGTTTTCCAGAATCAGATGAAATAGATATAGATTTAATGGTGGCAGAGTCACCATGACCCAACGATGTCATAATAATACGCGATGCAAAATAGATCGCCAAGATAATAGCGACCAAAAAACACAACCAAAACCAAAAAGACTTTTTCAATTTATTTCCTTGCTTAAATATATGCAAAATTATACCACAAAAAGGTCTAAGAAAAAAGACTTGGCTGATGATTTTGGTGTTTTTTAACTAGCCCGTAACAAATATCCGCGTCTGAACATGCATTTACGGTATGCGCCAACAGATTTAGAACTGGAATTAGGGGGGATTGACATTAACGAGCGTTGGCCAACATCTTGGTGTTCGTTTGACTGGAAAGTAACCCATAATCCATCCCAATCTGGCATTTGGCCACTTTGGTTAGGAGAGATCAATTTGGCTATCCTGGATCTTGGCGCATGGGCAGGGCGAGTTATTCCCAAACATCTTCTGTGATCACGAACAAACTGTTCGGTGGTAACCATTTCATTTTCCCAGTTTAAAATAGTTGCATCATCAATACTGCCTGTATTCACGGATGAACAAGCAGCCAAAATAAGCAAAAGAGATAAAAGTCTGACTTTTCCTATCATTATGGTTTCCATTATAATTTAATTGCTTTACTGGGGCAATAGTTTTTATAATAAGGGAAAGAGAAAGGCGGGACCAATGGCACATAGTGTAGATAATTTTATTAGACTGGCTAATTTTTACAACCAAATGACGACAATTATGTCCGCTATTTGTGTGCAAAAGGGGGGAATTGCCATGGAAAACTATGTGGGACGTTTTTTTGCTGCGGACACGCTGGAATTTATAGTAGACTATGCAATGAAAATGCAAAGCGACAAAACGCCAATAAACGCAGAAGTCGCAGCCGTGATAGAAAGATTTAGGGATCAATACCAAAAGGTTCAAACCCTAACCACGCCAACGCAGAAACCAATACATGAAATGACTTTGGAAGAATTTGAAAAAGTCATGAACATATAAAGGACTGGGGTAGATATGAAGAATTCAAAATTTATTAGAATAATATGCGGTTTGGCGGTTGTGCCGGCAATCTTGGGGTGCACCCAACAGTTTGGTCGGCAGAACCAAACACAATATGACACGGTGCAGGTTATTAACAATCTGGTTATTGATGAAAATTCTGTGCCAATCTTTCCAAAGAAAGCCGCGCTAACCACAGATACAGCGCGCCGTTTTTCTATTGAATTGCCAAAACGCTGTAAAGTAGATTGGAATAACCAAAACGTATTGTCTGTTATCCCAGAAGAAAAGATTGAAATTGTACGTCTGGATGTTGGTGATCCACTGCCTTCGTTTAATGTAAATGATTATGAATTTACAAAACTGACAGTCCGCGAGACACTGGATAAACTGTTGGACGGTACAAATATCAGTGTGATCGAAGATGAAGACCTGCCAGAAAAAATTACGGGTTCTATTCAATCTGGATCATTGGCTGATACTGTTGAATTGATCGCCAAGATGGGACGCGCTTATTATTCATATGAAGATGATGCCAAAGAAATTCATTTGATGCATCGTGCAAAATGGTTGATGAAAATGCCAAAAGATGAAAATATCATTATGGCGTTGTTGGATGCTATGCATGGTGCAGACCTGCGCAACTTGTTAGTTGATTGGAAAGACAAGACTGTGACATTCGAAGGCAATTATCAAACAGAACGCGAAGTTGGCAGAATTGTCGCAGATGTTGGTTCCAAGAAATATATGGTTGCGTGGGATATTGATGTATACCGCGTCTATCCACGTACAGACAATCCAATCATTTGGATGAATATGTTGCCGGCATTTGGTGATAAGAATGTCAGAATGTCCATCCCAGGTGTCGTTGGTCGTGCGCTGGTGACCAGTCCGGAAATCAATACCAAAACATTGCAAGAATTCTTGGGGTCCCAGGGTAACGTTGTTTTGATTTCCCAAGGAACATTCGTGATTCCAAACGGATGGCAATCACGCTTTGATATCGGTCAGTGTGGCAAAGAAGAAAGACTGGAAACTGATTTGACGATCGGCGCAACTGGTAAATACGGTGATTATGCAGGAACCAAGAAAATTGATTCTAAAATTGTTCTGCGTACAAATGCCGGTGAATTGACATCATTCAAGATCCCAAGTTCACCCGGTGACAATTATGTGATTATTGGTATTCCAACACATTCATTTGTAACAGAACCTGAAACACTGATCAGCCCATTTGCCGAGTTGGTCGTGTTTATGTCCCCGCGCATAATCTCTATCGCCGATGCCGGGATGCCAAGCCAGAACATGACGCCGTTGTTTGGCGATGATCTGCGCGATTACTTGGATATGTAAAATTAAAAAGGTTTTTAAATGTTTTCAAAATTAGAAAGAAAGGTCGCTTTCCGGTATTTGCGCGCAAAACGCAAAGAAAAATTTACGTCCATTATTTCATGGATTTCATTGTTGGGGATTATGCTGGGTGTTGCAACATTGATTGTTGTGATGTCTGTGATGGGCGGTTTCCATGATACATTGCTGTCTCGTATTGTTGGGATGAATGGGCATGTGGTTGTTTACCACCAAGATGGCGCAATCCAAGATTATGATTTTTTGATCGATAAAATGAAACAGAACAAAGTTGTGGCCGCGCACGCAACTGGTATTGTGCCAATTGCCGAAGGCCAAGTAATGGTGTCCGCCAATGGTAACAATTCAGGCGCCATGGTTCGCGGCATTCGTCTGTCTGATCTAAAAGCCAAGACGGTTAACAGCACCAAGATTTATGGCAAAGCTTTGGATGCAATCAAAGACGGTGAATTAATCATGGGTAATTCATTGTCCAGATCTTTGCGTGTGACAATGGGTGACAAAGTATCATTGGTATCTGCAAATGGTGGTACGCCAACAGCATTTGGCATGATGCCACGTATTATGTCTTATCCAGTTATGTCTTCATTCTTTATGGGAATGTATGAATATGATTCTGGTTATATCTTTATGCCAATCGAAACTGCACAAAAATATTTGAACATCGGTGAAAGTGTCACACACATTGATCTGTTTTTGAAAGATCCAGAAAAAACAACAGCTGTTCGTGATTCATTGTCTACATTATTGCCAGAAGGTTTTGTGGTCCGTGACTGGCGTGATTTAAATCGCGGCTTTGTGGGCGCGTTGCAGGTTGAATCTAATGTGATGTTCCTTATATTAATGTTGATCGTTATTGTGGCTGCATTTAACATCGTATCTTCACTGGTTATGATGGTAAAAGATAAATCCAAAGATATTGCCGTATTGCGTACGTTTGGCGTATCCCGTCATTCAATGATGAAGATCTTTATTTTGACCGGAACCAGCATTGGCGTTATTGGGGCCGCGCTGGGAACTGGTTTGGGTATCTTGATCGCAACTTATATTGAACCAATCCGACAATTCTTCCAATGGTTAACAGGGCGTGATTTGTTCCCATCAGAATTATATTATTTATCAGAATTGCCATCCAAATTGATCGCATCAAATGTTATTGGTATTGCATTGATTGCGGTCGCATTGGCGTTCTTGGCGACACTGTATCCGGCGTGGCGTGCTGCAAATACAGATCCAGTAGATGTATTGCGTAACGAATAATTAAAGGGGACACAGACATGACAAACATATTGAAATCTTTATCCAAAGTTTCCCCAAAAGGTGATGTGGTATTAAGCGTACGGGATATCAAGAAAACCTTTATGGAAGGTGGGCAGCCTTTGCATATTTTACGTGGTGGCGGATTTGATCTGCGTCGTGGTGAAATTGTTGCAATGGTGGGGCCTTCGGGTTGTGGTAAATCAACATTGCTGCAATGCGTTGGATTGTTGGATAAACCGTCGGGTGGCAGTATTTTATTATCTGGTACATCCGTTCAAAAGATGGATGATGAAATGCGTACTTTGATGCGCCGCCGTAAGATCGGATTTGTTTATCAACGCCATAATCTGTTGTCTGATTTTACTGCATTAGAAAATGTTGTGCTGCCAATGTTGGCAAATGGTGTGGACGAAGATACGGCAGAATCGCGTGCAAAGCAATTATTAAAATCCGCAAATGTTTTGCATCGCGGGTCACACTTG
>JAIRLP010000123.1 GCA_031259365.1 Rickettsiales bacterium | reverse complement strand
GTTGCGACGCAGAACGGCGCGCCGTGTCAAACATCGATTGGCAAATATTCGTCTGCATGATGATAAATCGGTCAAAGCCTTGGGCCAAATTTCAGCGGCCAAGGGATGGTTAAAATGGGCCAACACATATAATTATCAAAAAAGTGTTATTCAATATATAAACGACGCCCTGAAAAGACAGGGCGCCGTAGAACTTTCGGCTTAAAATTTATTCCCCGTCTTGGGCGTCGGCAGCAATGCCGATCAGATCATGAACAATCTGCGCCGCTTGCCTGTCATCACGCGGCGCATATTCGACAAATTCAATACTGTATGCTTTGTCCTTGAATGCAGAAATAAAGTGCTTTGCAGCATCCACGCTGATTCCATTATATGCAGGAACCAAAACTTCTTGAAAGACATATGGATCGATAGAATCAAAGTCAAAAGAAATAACATACGGTTTGTCGCCAATTAATTCTTTGATCTCGTGCACTACCTTTTGCCAGTCTTCTGGTCGGCGCAATTGTTTTGGACTGCGAACATATATGCCATTGCTCAGCACAAAATGTGCTTCGGCTGGTTCAAATGAACGAACGCCCAAAAAGAAAATGTTTTCTGGCTTTAACGCGGGGCATTTCTGCTGCAAGGATAACCAGCGGGCATCGCCTTTGCCCAACAACGCGCGAACGTTCGTACCATGTGGTGCGCCGGATGCTTCGCGGATTGCGCTGTCGGGTGTATGGATGTCAAAATGCGCGTCGATATAAATTAAACACAGATCTTGATCTGGAATTTGATCTGCCAGCGCAGAAAAATGACCAAAGTTTACAGAATGATCGCCACCGATTAAGATATGTCTGTCCGTTGGCGTATTTTTATAAATTTCGGTCTGTATTTTGAAATTTTCACCAAATCGATCATTTGCACATTCTTCGGCATTGAATGGTTCTGCTGTTACAACTGTCCAGTCCGCATCAGGAAACATCTTCTTTATTTCAGCCGTCGCCAAAGCAGGGCCGCCTTCGGCCGCAACGCGCAAGCATCCGCGACCATATTCTATACCATAAAATTTATTCATTATAAGATTCCACAAAGCTTTCCGCCACAGTCTTAATTTTCTGCAGCGCGTTTTCGTAAACAGCACAATCACGCGCAATGTCTGAACGATACGCGTCGCGCATGTTATTAGCCATGTAATAACAATTGCGCAAGTGCTGTGCGCAATAATCGTGACCAGTCACGAATGCATTTTGTCCCCGAACGCGGCTTTCGGTGTCCGCCCAATTAATATCCAAGGCATTTTCCAAATTAACCCAAGAATTATCACCAGTATGAGATCCAATCATGTCATCCCAGTAATCATTCATTTCGTCTTGTGACCATTTGTTCGTGCCGGTCAGGGTCAAAATCTGTTTGATCAGCTTGTCAATGGCAGGTTGATAAGTCGCATCAATCTGTGCCAGACGAGAACTGCAATAACAGCGATTATAAGCTGTATTTTCGCGTTGGCAATATCCGTTCATACAAGTTGTATAATCAGCCAAGCAACGGGCAGCCGAAACCGGTTCTGTGCCAGAAGACTGCACAACAGATCCAGCGTTTTCATTTGCGCGATATATATAACTGCTTTCGTTACGTCCGGATCGCACAGTTGCATTATTTGCAAAATTCCCACGGGATACCACGCGACGTGTGTTGCCAGAAGATACGCCCCCTGGATTAGAAACAGATGTATTATTAGCCCCAGCACGAGCCACGGTGGTATTGCCGCTGGTGGTGGTCGGTGTGCCTGATCTGGCCATTGTTGGTGCAACTGTTGCAGTGGATGCGCTGCGCCCAGAATTTGTTCTGGAAACCACACGTCTGTTGTCGCTGCCTGATGTACGGGTCAGGGTGGATACTGAATTTGGCGAGAAATTTGGTGTTACGCCAGGATTTAAATTTGTCCGCATATTGTTGTTCATTGCCGGATACATAGTTTCATACGCAGTAGGGCTGACAAAATTTGACAAAGAAGCGGATCGAGCCGTAGCGGCATCAGCAACCATTGCTGAACGGGCTGTTGCAGCATCAGCAGTGCCCGTAACCAGGGGCAGTAAACAAACTAAAAAAGTCAGAAATCTAGTCATTTCTTGTATTGTAGAAACTTCCCCAACTTTGGGCAAGAAGAAAATACATTTTGGATTTGCATTTTTAAAAAAGATTGTTATAATTGCTTTCGTTATCGGGGCGTAGCTCAGTCTGGTAGAGTGCTTGGTTTGGGACCAAGATGTCGCGTGTTCGAATCATGTCGCCCCGACCAGGATATTTTAAACACTGCATTTTTGCGGTGTTTTTTGTTATAAGGCCCGCCAACTGCGGGATATTGCGACGACTTTGACTATGGCAAGTCCATAGATTTTGGAAATGCGTCAGATTTTATCCCATTCCATACATTCGCCACTTTCCGATAGTAAAAAAAACAAAAAACCGGCAAGAACACCGGTTTAGTAGTATAAATTGTAATAAATTATCTGCCATTATAGACATGGGCAGCTTTCTTGTTAATGTTAAAGTTAACAAGTGCCTTTGGTTTTTTTGTTTCGCCCAGAACTTTGGATAAATCTTCTATCTATGGTTTGCGATGCGATTTTATAAATGGTATTAATTGTTCATTGGCAATAAGTTCTCTAACTTTTACTTTTGATTCTGGGTTTTTCAAAATGCTTCTGTCTCCGAATTCGACATCGCTATTTTGAAATTCTCTGGCGGTTTTTGTCCATATTCCGTACACATTTCCCAGATACAAATTATCCAGTGTTACTGGTTCGCCAGGTTTTGCGCGTACCCAGCCGAATTCATGCCTTCCAGCATTTTTTATGTGGATTTTTATGGAAGCTATTTCATCTGTGACGGCTTTAAAATTTTTAGCGTCCAAAACAAAATTATCTTGGAAAGAAATAATAGCGTTAAAAAAATTGACAGCATAATCAAAAACTTTTCTATCATTATATGGTGGAATATCCCCAATTGATTCCAAAGATTTTTTTAATTCTTGTAATCCTGTTAGTGTTGCGGCTTTTTCTTTACCTTTTTTTAATAAAATTAGTGGCATATTTAATTCCTTTGTAAGGTTATGCTTAAATTGTATCATATAATTTTAATTATATCAATTATATTATACAATTTATTTTAATAATTAATATAAAATTTATGGGTTCAAACATGCCGAATTCTGCAAAGTTTTACCACACGACCAGAATAATTAAAAGTCGCATTTTGTGCGGCTTTTTTGCTGTGTCGACCGCTGTCCGCGGGCTTTACACAACCCAGTGACTTTGGTATGGGGATTTATATCGGTTTTTTGTGGCAAATATACGCCTTTCTATACAAGCCCGATTTTCACGAGTCACAACTTTTGATTTTGACCGAATACAGCCATATAAATTCGCAAAATTGTGACTTTGATTTCTGGAAATACGGCTGGTTTTTTTAGGAAAATTATTGTTATTTTCATCACGATATGTTACAATATAATCCATGAAAAATTAAAATATTTCCAACCGATGGATTCTGATGAAGAATATATCAGGGTTGACTGTTAAGAGATTAAAAAATCCACCAACTGGTGGATTTTGTATTCTGCGCGTGCAACGCGGATTAGAACACTGTGTTCGCATATGAGCCGCCCCAATGACTGCTGTTTTACCAGCTATTTTTTCTGGTTTCATTTTTCTACATTTTTTCAATGTGTTATATTATGCCAAGTATCAACAAAAAATATAAATTGTAAATGCGATAATTAGATTGGCTCTCCTGGCCTAGATTTTTAACAAGCTGGGTTATCAAGGACATTGCCAGTTATTGTGGATTGGGCGTCGGTGCATAATATCTTGATGTGACTGTTTTGTATTTAAACGGTCCAGCTTTTTGAAAATTCTTTATCCTTGAATAATGCGGCCAGGCCGGTTATCTGTTTCAGGCGCAATATTTCATCAATTGACATTCCCAGATGTTTGCTTATCCAGCTGTCGCTTTTGCCCATTTCAACCAGTTCGGCGACTATGTTGCTCATTAAATCAACGTTATGGCTG